>JANYAL010000347.1 GCA_025361325.1 Bacteroidota bacterium | reverse complement strand
TTGCCTTTTTCTTTTTACCTTCGGGTGTCAAACCAAATTTAGTGATCACTTTTATGGTGCCGTTTGGACAGGCCAGTTCACATGCCGTACATCCAGTGCACCTGTGTTCATTTTTATCGTCATGTGGCATTACCACTTCACCTTTAAACCTCTCAGGCAGGTGCAGGGTATCACTATTATCCGGATATTGCTGGGTAATAATCTCTTTATGATGGGTAAAGTAATACCCTGTCCTGCGCATTCCTTTCAACAAAGAACCAATTGCACCAAATACATCTTTTATATAATTCTTTAAAAACATTTTAAAGTTTATTTCTTTTCCAAACCAATATATAAATTCTACATAATTAAAAATGCCATTTAAGGATCGCCATAACCGTAACCAGTAAAATATTGAATATGCTGATAGGCAACAGATATTTCCATTCTAGATTTAACAATTGGTCTATCCTCAACCTGGGGAAAGTCCAACGGAACCACATGATCAGGAAAATCAGAAAAAAGGTCTTTCCAAAAAACCAGATGCTGGAAGGAATATAATCCATCACATGGTTGAACGAATCCCAATGACCAATATGGAATGGCATCCATCCGCCAAGGAATAAAGTAGCTCCAATAGCACATACGATGAATACATTTACATATTCTGCCAGGAAGAAAAGAGCGAATTTCATTCCGGAATATTCTGTATGAAACCCTGCTGTAAGTTCCGATTCCGCCTCTGCCAAGTCAAACGGAGCCCGATTGGTCTCCGCGGTCACAGCAATGATAAAGATTACAAAAGCAATCATAACCGGAAAATGACCTTTGAAGATCCACCAGCCATCAGACTGTGAGTATATGATGTCAGATAAATTCAGACTCCCGGTAAGCACAACAATACTCATGATGGATAATCCGGCAGATAATTCATAGCTTACAATCTGTGCCCCACTCCTCATGGCGCCCATGAGTGAATATTTATTATTACTCGCCCATCCGGCCATTAAAATGCTGATGACCATGATGGAGGAGATAGCGGAAACATATAGAACACCAATATTGAGATCCCACAGCCTGAAATCTTTTGCAAATGCAATTGGCGCCATTAACAGCATTGCTACGATCATGGCAATAACAGGGGCAAGATTAAACAGGAATTTGTCTGCCCCGTCAGGGGTCATTCCCTCCTTCACCAAAAGTTTTACTGTATCAGCCAGAGATTGAAACATTCCTTTTGGCCCAACACGGTTAGGTCCAAGTCTTATCTGAATCCAGGCAGAGACCTTTCTTTCCATGATCACCAATACCAATCCTAGAACAGCAAATAACCCGATCACACAGACACCGGCTATTACCATTTCAAAGATCAAAGCCCATGTTGGATTGAATGTTTGATTCAACCAATGCTGAATGATCTCTGTTATTTTACTTATACTCCACATATTTTATCTGTCAATATCCGGTATTACAAGGTCCAGTGTTCCCATCATGGCCACCAGGTCACCCAATTTACTGCCCCTGGCCATTTTATCAAGTGCAGAAAGATTAGAAAATCCTGGCGAACGGAATTTAATCCTATATGGTGTTGTTCCGCCCTCACTGACTATAAAAACACCGAGTTCCCCGCGTGCAGTTTCCACCCGGGTATAAAATTCACCTTTAGGTAATTTTAATACCGCTTTTGTCTTGGCTTGGAATTCTCCATCGGGTATATTATCGATTAACTGTTCAATTATTCTTACAGATTGCTGCATCTCACGAATACGGACTATATAACGGGAAAAAGAATCGCATCCTGTTTCAAGGACTTCATCAAATTCCACTTTATCATATACGGCATAGGGATATAACTTACGTATATCACAGCTGACACCACTGCCTCTTGCCGTCGGACCGCTGCAACCATAAGAAATTGCATCCCCGACAGAGAGATGACCAACCATTTTCATCCGGTTCTGAAAAATGATATTACCGGTAACTAGTTCAGCATATTCGCTGATCTTGGATTTGTATAATGTGATGAATGCCTTAACTCTTTTGGGAAATTCCTTGTGCAGGTCTGCCATTACACCACCAGGAACATTGTAATTCATGGTCAACCGCGCACCACAGGTTTCCTCCATGATCTCATTGATGCTTTCTCTTTCCCTGAATGCATGGAAGAATGGAGTGAATGCACCCAGGTCCATGGCCATAGCTCCCCACCATAATTCATGGGAAGCAATTCTGGTCAGTTCATCCATGATCACTCTGATCACCAGCGCCCTGGGCGGAACTTCGATCTGCAAGCCTTTTTCTACGCACAATGCACAGGCGTGATTATTGATATGTGCAGAAAGATAATCCATACGGCTGGTCACATAAATGAATTGCCGGTAAGTTAAACTTTCACACATTTTTTCTATAGAGCGATGTATATATCCTAAGTGGGGTTCAACCTTCTTGATGGTCTCTCCGTTCAGGGTAATGACTAAGTGCAATACACCGTGTGTTGCCGGATGCTGGGGTCCGACATTAATGATCAGGTCGCCTTCGGTGGTTGTTCCAATTTCTTCAAACATAATCAAAAAATTAAAGCAGAAATAGGAAATCAAAAAGCACCACGAACCGATACCACTTCATTCTGCAATTATTATTATTCCTATTTATAGTTTAACCATATTAACATGATCCTCAAAATCCTTCCGTAGCGGATTCTTTCCTTCCCATCCTTCGGGCAGTATCAACAATCTTAGATCGGGGTGATCAATAAAATTCACACCGAACAGCTCATATACTTCTCTTTCATGAAATTCTGCTGTTTTCCAAATATCACTCACCGTTTCAATTACGGGTTTATCTATTTTCAACAATGATTTTACAACTATACTATGCCTGAATGTTGTTGAAGTGAGATGATACACCATGGTGAGATGTGTTTTCCAGTCGATGCAGGTAAGGCAAAACAAGTAATCAAAATTCAAAGATTCCACCTGACGTAGTTGTAGCGCAAATGAATGCCAAACGGTTGGCTGAAGCGTGATATTCAGCCATTCACCCGACTCATCAAAAACAGCTGAGGGAAGCAATTCTGTTAACCTGCCTTTAAGTATCTCTGTATCCGTGCTCATGGCTTGGCATCTTTTATCTGTTCCCGGGTCAGGCCGTTTTTAATCTTTTTCTGCAATGATATCAAAGCATGGAGCAATGCCTCGGGCCGTGGCGGACATCCGGGTATATAAACATCAACCGGAATAATATGATCGGCTCCTTTAACGACTGAGTAAGTATTATAAAAGAAGGGTCCGCCGCTAATGGCACATGCACCCATTGCAATAACATATTTAGGATCTGCCATTTGGTCATACAGCCTTTTCAAAACTGGTCCCATCTTATTTACAATGGTACCGGCTATTATAATAACATCGGCCTGTCGGGGTGAGGCCCTTGCCACTTCGAAACCAAAGCGGGAAAAATCATATTTTGCTCCGGCAACTGCCATATATTCAATTCCGCAACAACTGGTGGCAAATGTGAGCGGCCACAAAGAATTAGAGCGAGCCCAATTGATCACATCATCCAGTATACTCAATACAATTCCTCCGCCTGGTGTTTCATGCACCTGACCTGGAAATTCTGTTGTTTTTTTATCTGACACAGGCAATAGGGGTTGTTCTTTTTACTTACTTGAATTTACCGGGTCTACTTATATCCATTTCAGTGCACCTTTTTTGTGTGCATATAAAAATCCCATAAATAAAATAAAAAAGAAGATCACAATTTCTATCAAGGCAATCCAGCCGGATTTTTTTGCAACCACGGCCCAGGGAAAGAGAAATATCAACTCAACATCAAAGATTAGGAATATCAAGGCAAATAGGTAATAACCCACGTTCAGCTGGATCCAAGTCTTACCGGATGTGGGTATACCACATTCATAAGGTTCCCCCTTTTGTGGATTCTTAGTAGATCTTGTTACGATTTTTGCAATCAGTATGGCTATTACGGAGAACGCTACAGCAGCAATTATCAAAACAATCATGGAAGAAGGACCCATAAATATCAGTTGGTTACAGGTTAAAATTGAAGCTACAAGTTAGTAAAAAATTGGTTACTCAACCTGACTGAAAAAACAAGCATTGGTCATTTCCATTGATGATATTTTTCATTTGGTGGAAACGCGATTTTTTATACTCATCCATAAAGTTCCTTATGTATGTTTTTAGTATCATACCCAAGGTCCATAATTCTTTTTTCCGCCTCATCGATCATCCCGCTCCACCCGCACAAGTAGAATTCTGACGGTTGCCTATCCCGACAGAGGTCTTCATAAATTTGGTGTACATAACCAGTCTTTCTTTCCCATGGCTGTCTGGATAAAACGGGTAAATAATGAAAATCAGCCAACGTTTGTTCAAGTTCCCTCATTTCTTCATAATACAACAGATCATCCTTAGTTCTGCACCCGAAAAGCAGGAAAATGGTTTTATGAGGAATATGATTCAATTTCATATAATGGAGCATACTTCTGAAGGGTGCTATACCTGTTCCCGTACATATCATAAATAAAACTTTTTCAACAGGCTGATGTAGCCTGAATTGGCCTTGAGGTCCCCGATAGATAAAGGTTGATCCGACTTTTACCTCATTGAAAATGTATTTTGTTCCTGCACCCTTTTTGTCAAGGACGATAAGCAATTCAAAGCTATTGGTTCCATCTGGCCAGGATGCTATGGAATAGCTGCGTAGACGCTTATTGGGTTTTGAATCAATGGGCAGATCGAGTGTGACAAACTGGCCGGGGATAAAATCAAAAGAATTTTTTTCCGTTACCTCTACCCGGAACCTCCGGGTGATCAATGTCTCATCGATAATACTGATAACCTTACCTGTTCGCCAGGGTAATAAAGCCATTTATTTTTTATAGAAAGGTACTAATAAAACATTAATAAATGAATTAGGAAAGCCAAGATATTTGTGTGTTCAAAAACAAGTCTTTGAATGATCACATCTTAAGATCATACACCGTCACTATTGTATGATGATCTTTCTACTTTGCATGGAGTTTTGGGTAATAATTTTCAATTGGTAGATCCCTTTTGCCAATCCTGACAGGTCAAGCGAATTAATTGTTCCCTGCAGCACAAAACTTTTAACCTTTTTACCCGTGGCGTCATAACATTCCACAACTGAACAACTGACGGAAGAACTAATGTAAATGCGGTCATGAGTAACCGGATTGGGGTATATTTTTATGTCGTCTGCATTATTATTAAGATTTACCCTTCTTACCGGAGAATAACGGATTGCTCCATCAATATTGATCATTTTCAAACGATACAGATTAAGTCCGTCTATTGGCTGGTTATCCATCATACTGTAAAAATTCGTACCAGTTCGATTAAATGCTGAAAGTGTGCCGATGGCTGACCATGAATTCCGATCCGGGCTTCTTTCAATAATGAATCTGTCCATATTATACTCGTTATCTGTTCTCCATGCCAACAATACCTTTGTTGCCTGTTTTAACGCATCAAATGATAGCAAACTGATCGGCAAAGGCTGGGTACCACCAGTTCCTCCGTTATTGAACCAGAATTCACTGAAACTGATTACCGAAAATTCGGCATAGTATCCATTGTCATAAGGTATAATATCGACATTCGCCGGTAAAATGTACAGGTAGGAACCGCTCAGGTCATCAGCAAGCGTACCGTTCTCCTCCGAAGGTGCACCGCTGTATTTCGTGATTCCCAGTTCATAAGGATCACCCGGTTTACTGCATGGCGTACAGCCTGTTGCACTAACGAGATTCTTTGCTTCGGTATCTGTAAAATAAAGACGAAGGCTGACGTTGCTCCCCGGTTGAATGAAAGGCCGGACAACAACATTCCGGTCAAGATAATATTGGTTATTCTGATACCGTACTTGGCCGTTGTTTGGATAAACATCAACAGAGGTGTTCCCCAGGTTCTGCCCATTGGGATTGATGGAAGCTATTCTTTTGCCACCAGAAACAAAATGGATCCAGTTATTACCACTCACATTCTGCATGATATTCAGAACAGGTGTTCCAGTATAAATTGAAGCTTTATCAAAAATATGTATGTCATCGATTCCTACGCCTTCGAGGTTAAAACCTGCATCACTCGACATTACGATCCGGAAACGCACATTTGAAGAATTTGTTGGTATATCTGTACTGGCCACATGCCATTTGGGGAATGAAGTCCGCCATTGATTCAAAGCGGTAGGATCGTTGTACCAGTTGATTCCCGTTCCGTTGGTTCCAAGTCGGTTCCAGGTTATACCACCATTATCCGAATATTCCACCCAGGTATAATCACAGGGGCACCCGTCCTCGATATTGTAAATATGACTGAATGACAATACAGGCTGGGTCAAACCGCTCAGATCAAAACAGGGAGAATATAAATATGACAACTCATTGTTATTATAATTCCCTGTCAGCGAAGTAACCCAAGCCTTGGTACCGTTTGCTGCTTTGTTGATTATCGACTTGGCAGGTGTACCCCACTGCCAACTGCTGTTAGTACCCTTCTGGTACCAATTTCCATCCCCGTTTTCGAATCCTTCCAGGTAGGGAAAACTACTTACCATGGGACTTGTATGAAAACTGTAATTGATGATGCTGTCATTGCTGCTGTAATTGTCTAAAGGGGCCTTGACCCAGATATCAAAGCTATAGTCACTGTTAATAGCAAGACTTGCTGTATTGGAGAAAGTATAAACCAATGTGGAATTGGGTGCCAAAAAAGGCACTAGTTCTGCTACCTGAGCACCCCCGTTGATCCTGTAATAGATCGGTACGTTGTTAAAACCAGTGGAACTGTAGTTCTTTATTCTTACAGAAACCGGTTGTGTTCCGGTCATTCCACAGCCAGAAATGGATGGTGAAACAACATTGGTTATGGCCACATCATTCAATGCTTCTACTAAGGATACGTCATCAAAAGTATATCCATCGTCCTGGTCAAGTATGGGATTCGCATCATTGGCTGAGGTATTTCCCTGCTGCCCGAATTTGATCTGGAAACTGGTACTAATAGGCTGAGCCGGAATTAATGTATCTAGTACATCATTTATATTAATGAAAGCATGCTTCCAGTGTCCAAGTTCGCCTTGGTTGGCAACCAAGTCATAAGCCATTACCCAGGGTAAGCTATCATTACCACGTACCCAAACCTTATTATCGGGGTTGTTGGCCTGGCCATGATTCATATAATTGAAATTAAGCCTTAACTGGTTTCCGGAATTATATGTTGCAATATTATAAGTCATCATTAAACTGTCAGTTACCAATGTTCCATACGGGAATTGGTCAAGTGTAATCGCCCTGTTACCATTTAATGCAAAACCGGAATTCACAAAAGTTCTTGCCCTTCCTCTTGCAGAATTGGTTCGGAAGTCTACTTTATCGTCCCCATCAATTCCGGTTGTATTTGAAATATAGTCCTGAATTGAAGTGTTTTCAAATCCGTCCGTGTTGGGAAGTGTCAGTGGTGGATTAGCCAGGTTTTTTATAGAAACCGTTGTAGTATCATCCAAAACCTGTGTATCACCTGGATTTTTTACCCAAGCCTTAATTGTATAGATACCTGGCGTAGAAAGATCAGCAGTCTGAACAAAAGAATATTGATAGGTGGCAAGGGATGGCAAAATAACTGATGATGTTTCCATTACCGGAGCATTCCCGTTTATCGAATAATACATGTTATAGGTTCCTGCTGAAGCTACATTATCCAGATTCTTAATAGTGAATTTAATGGTTTCAGAGGCAGACAAAGCCCCGGATGTAAATTGCCGTCCGGTTACAGGAGCATCGATGGATACAGCTTTAAAATCATTGTCAAACATTGACAAGGTACAGGTACCGGAAGAGGGTACAATACTTGTTGAGACCGAACGTCTTCCATTAACAGAATAATTTTTGGCACCCACGCCAAACCAATAAGTATTACTACTGTTCAGTCCCTGTATCAGATAAGAAGTGGAAGTCGTGTTACCGATTACCTGCATACTGTCTCCATTCAATTGGAATATATCATATGATGTTGCTCCTGTTACAGGAGCTATAGACCAGTCAAGCTGTATAAAGCCTTCACAAGGTACACTAGCCGTAACTGCAGGTTGCCCAAGTATAATATAGTTATTATGACTCTGATCAGCATACACGGAAGAATTCCTTCTTACTCTTATCAGGGCATTATTGGTAACAACAGAAGGTACCACCCAAACCAGGGAACGGGCCGAAGCCGACACATTATTATTGATTGTACCCCAGGTAAGCCCGTTATTAAAAGATGTGTCCACACTGAAACTATTGTTTTCATCACCATAAGCAGTCCATCGAATAGTTTCCGTTTCACCCGGTACCAGTGTCTCTCCACCATATGGATATTCAACATTAACACCATTCATATCCATCTGGTAGGTGAGAATATATTCCTGCGGGCCCTGGGGGACTGAAAAAGCATTTACATTCAGATTGTACATTCCTGCAGCGGGATTGTCGATCACCACTTGCTCAATATTATTGATGTGGTCCGCACCCTGTACGGCATTAAGATTCACTTTAGCAGGAGTGGCATCAAGTATCAATGGTAATACAGTGCCGCCCACAGGTGTGGTGACCGTCAGGTCGAGGTCATTTACAATAGCACTGGCCGAATTGATTGCAGCAGCAGGATCAGCCCAGTATAGCATTACTTTCAAACGCCTTAACCCGGCTGGTATGTTTATGGGAAAAGATGAAGGTGCTACATTACTGATGAAATACTGATGCCCTTCCAAAGCCTCAACTGCCCTCCTGGCGTTTAACATACCAAAGCCAAAAGTGAAATCTGGACCGGGATTGCCCAGATCCTCTGCCGTATTGCACATCAAAGCCTTTAACAAAGCTGCCTTTGGTATCGCTCCCCCATTCAACTGGCGATAACGCTCATTCAATAGTGTTGTTGCCCCTGCAACGATTGGTCCCGACATGCTGGTCCCGCTGTTATTCACATACCGGTTCTGTGTCCAGTCGGAAAAAACATTAACACCGCTGGCCACGATCTCAGGTTTTATTCTTCCATCCTGTACCGGACCCCGGCTGCTGAAATTCGCAATGCTATAATCCGATTGGTTGATAGCACCTACTGTCATTACATTCTTTGCAATTTGCCAGCCGGACTTTACTGTACCGAATGAGGATGGATAAGGTGAACAAGTATAAATGCCATCGTTGCCCGCTGAAAAAACATGAAGCACTGTTGGATAATTCATCATTTGTGCATCCGCATAGTTACTGTTCACATCATATACCCCTTCTCCCGGACAACCGTCATCTGCATCTGTATATGAATTATTGGTAGCTATCATATTGTAATCCGCGACATAGTTAGGGGTATTGGTGACGATGTCACTAAACCACTGACTTACGATGGTTGCCTGTGGCGCCATTCCATGATTCTTGACATCCAGGATACCCCCTCCTGCAACCGTACCAGAAGTATGCATTCCATGGCCGCTGGGTACGCTAAACACCCTGTTGATGAGCCTTCCAGCGAAATCAACATTTGAAGAGATCTCTGCATTATCTCCTACTCCGACTGTAATGTTCTTTCCGCTTAATTGTCGACCTGAAGGAGAAAGCAACGCACTCATACCATGGAGGGCAATGCTCTTATAATTAAGTATCCTGTCCGTTATGGGTTGCAGGTTTATTGAACTTATAAAGGGAAGCGAGGCTATTGCATTGAGTATCCCAGTTGAAGGCTGAATGAAGATGACAGGAACGCCGTCGAATTTCCTGGATACAATCAATGCACCCAGATCTTTTAATGCTACCTGAACCATATTCCTGCCTGCCGATGGGAAATAAGTTATAGCGAGTACTTTCTCTACGTCTTTCATTCCGTTTACTGGATAGGTAGAGATCCCGGGATCGATCTTAAAAACAGGGGGAATACTGCTAATCGAAACAATGCCAAGGTCCTGAAGAAAAGTAAGGTCTGCATCCGCTTTTACAGTGGTCAGGTAAGCATTTTCAGGAATATATGAGCCCAGTTCTAATCCTGCTGCCCTAAGCGCTGACCTGGTACCTTCAGTTGGCAATTTGGAAAACTGTACCAAAACATAATAGTTGTCGCCCCATAAAGATTTGCGGATATCATCTTTCGAAAAGTGATGCCCTGTAAAATTATTGCCCACCATTAAATTCCCAGTTTTAAACCGAACTGGTCGTTCTGTCATCTGTGCACATACTGAATTTGCATGTACGAATAGACAGATAATTATATTTAACTTCAAAAGGAAGATGGTATAAAAGTTTTTCATTGAATGGATAATGCAATTGCAGGCTATGATAACTGTTTGGTATTCAATTTACAGGCCTCGTCAGCTGTAGCCTGAATAAATAACGTTTTTTCTGTTACTGTATTGTTTTACATCTTATTATTAAGCCTCGTTTTTTATGAATCTATATATTTGTACTAAGGATGAACCTGGGAGTGCTGTTGAATGAATATTACAATGACCCCCGCTGTTTTAGAATAGTGGACAGGATCACATTGTCTGAACCGGGGCAAATTCACCTTAAAGGCCTACAGGGAAGCGCTCCTGCCTTTGTTATCAATGCCGTTATAAATCATCCTTCTGCCTCACAACTGAACCATCTGATCATATTACGGGATGCCGAGGAAGCAGCGTATTTACACAACACCCTGGAAAACATAAACGGGGCACGCGATATTTTCTATTATCCCTCCTCCTTCAAAAATAAAAAGAATTACCAATTGCTCAACAGTAGCCACGTAATGCTTCGAACGGAAGCACTTACAAAGGTCGCAGGCGGGGGAAACAAAAAGATCCTGGTAACCTATCCTGATGCGCTTTTTGAAAAAGTGGTGCTGTCTAAAACCCTTACCGAGAATATCATTTCCATCAAACAGGCTGATAACATCAATGTGAATGACATCTTGGGACGATTTTCAGACTATGGTTTCGAAAGGACGGATTTTGTTTACCAACCTGGGCAGTTTGCAGTACGGGGGGGCATCCTGGATATTTATTCTTTTGGAAATGAGAAACCCTTTCGGCTTGAGTTATTCGGGAATGAGGTAGACAGTATCCGGATCTTTGATCCCGAAACCCAGTTAAGTGAAAAAAGGATATTGCAGGTAAATATCATACCCAATGTTGACACACTTTCCAAACCCACAGAAAGCGGACTGGACAATAAAGTTTCCCTGCTGGAATTCTTACCGGAGAACACTGTTATCTGGACTGAGGACTGGGCATTTATAAAAGAAAAGCTTCAACTCCAGGAAGTGGATTTCGATCTCTGGCAAATTGCAGTTGGTGAATCGCGAGAGCCTGAACAGATTGAAGATTCCTTGAATAACCACAATTTCACGGAAACTGATTTTGTTCGGGCCGAGATCATGGAAGAACAGATAAGAAGCCGTCATGTAGTATCTATTGCAAATAAGGCGGGCTTTTCAAACGATTATTCCCTGCAAATTGATTTTGCAACAATGCCACAACCTTCATTCAATCGTCAGTTCAACCTGCTCATTAGTAACTTAAAAGAGTATGAAGCCAAGAAATATAACATATACTTATTTGCAGAGAACCCCAAACAGCTTGAAAGGCTGCATGTGATCTTTACAGACCTTAAAGCTGATATCAATCTTGTTCCCATACCCACTTCCATCCACGAAGGGTTCATTGACGATGAACTTAAGTTGGTCTGTTATACTGATCACCAGGTGTTTCAGCGCTATCACAAATACCGGGTAAGACAGGCTTTTAGCAAGAACAAGGCCCTCACCTTAAAAATGCTCCGTGAACTGCAGCCGGGTGATTATATCACGCATATCGACCACGGTGTAGGCGTATACAGTGGTTTGCAGAAGATAGAGGCCAATGGCAGAATACAGGAAGCTGTGCGCATTCAATATAAGGATGGTGACCTGTTGTATGTCAATATTTCATCCCTGCATAAAATCAGCAAGTATAGCGGTAAAGAGGGAAGCGTACCCAAAATGAACAAACTGGGCAGCGATGTCTGGAATAAATTAAAGGAAAGAACAAAGCGGCAGGTAAAGGATATTGCAACCGACCTTATTAAACTGTATGCCCAAAGAAAGAGCCAGACCGGATTTTCGCACAGTCCGGATAACTATATGCAGACAGAGCTTGAGGCCAGCTTCATTTATGAAGATACCCCTGACCAGGGTAAGGCAACTGAGGATGTAAAAAGAGATATGGAAAGACCTTCCCCGATGGACCGTCTTGTCTGTGGAGATGTGGGCTTTGGTAAAACTGAAATTGCTATCCGTGCTGCCTTTAAAAGCTGTTGCGATGGTAAACAGGCAGCCGTTTTGGTACCTACCACCATCCTAGCTTACCAGCATTTTAAAACCTTTGGAGACAGGCTCAAAGATTTTCCAGTAATAGTAGATTTTATCAACCGCTTTAAATCAGCCAAAGAAAAAAGCGAGACATTCCAGAAATTGGCTGAAGGGAAAATAGATATTATCATAGGTACCCATGCCCTGCTGGGAAAAGAGGTAAAATTCAAAGATCTTGGTGTGATCATCATTGACGAAGAACAGAAATTTGGAGTAGCTGCAAAAGAGAAATTAAAACAGTTACGTACTACGGTAGACTCCTTAACCCTAACGGCAACCCCGATTCCGCGTACACTGCAGTTCAGCCTGATGGGAGCCAGGGACCTGAGTATCATCAATACGCCCCCCCCTAATCGGCAACCCATACAAACGGAAGTGATGGTATTCAACCAGGATGCCATCCGCGATATGATTTATTATGAGACCGAACGTGGCGGACAGGTATTTTTCATACATAACAGGGTGAATGGACTAGCGGAAATGAAAGGTTTGATACAGGGCCTTTGCCCCGATATCAGTGTGGCCTATGCCCATGGGCAGATGGAAGGGGATGAACTGGAAGATACCATCCTCGATTTTATGGATAAAAAATATGATGTGCTGGTTTGTACCAATATTGTAGAAAGTGGTGTTGACATTCCCAACGTGAATACGATTATCGTCAACAATGCCCATCAGTTTGGTTTGAGTGACCTCCACCAATTGAGAGGAAGGGTCGGCCGCAGCAACAAAAAAGCATTTTGTTACCTCCTGGCCCCGCCCTTGAGTACGCTCCCGACAGATAGCCGTAAACGCCTTAACACATTGGAACAATATAGTGACCTGGGAAGCGGGTTCCAGATCGCGATGCGTGACCTCGACATCCGGGGTGCAGGCAATATGCTCGGTGGCGAGCAAAGTGGCTTTATCGCCGAAATAGGCTTTGAAATGTATCAGAAGATTCTCGACGAGGCCATACACGAATTGAAAAGGAGTGAATTTGCCGCCTTGTTCAAGTCAGAGATAGAGCAGCAGGATGATTATGTAAAAGACTGCAGCATCGATACAGATCAGGAAATACTGATTCCCGATGCATATGTGGAAAGTATAAATGAACGGCTAAGTTTGTATTCCAGGCTTGACAATTGCGAGACTGAAAATGACCTTCTGGAATTTTATACTGAAATGACCGACCGGTTCGGTTATATACCACAGCAGGTGGAAGACCTGTTTACAACAGTACGCTGCAGAAAGATCGCCGTTGCACTTGGTTTTGAAAAAATGTTCCTGAAAAATGAGGTGCTGAAATGTTTTTTTGTAAGCAATCCCGATTCCCCCTATTTTCATAGCTCAACATTCAATGGTATCCTGCAATTCTTACAAACCGGAACAAATAAGGGAAAATTAAAACAAGTCGGAAAGAACGGTATACTAGTAGTGGAAAGTATTAAAGATATGAAGGGTCTTGAGGATTTCTTACTGAAGATGCAGCGAAGTTTATAATACCTATCTGAACAACATAATGGTTGACTGTTTGAACACCGGGTTAACCCTGAAATCAATACCGGAAGGTCTACAACAAATACCCCACACGCTGCCTGGCTCCTTTACAAGTTCCGTCCCAAACTTTGTGATAGTCTGTAGTAATACACTACCTCGCCATACCGGTTAAAGATGCAGAGTACTGGTATACAAGGGTACCGTCCGGGGAAAAGGGTCAACCGGCATGTACAATTGACACAGCCAGATAGATGGTATTTGTCTTAAAAAATAAAAGGCTATCCCGAAAGATCAGGACAGCCATTTCATTTCATTCAATTCGTTTTACCAGCCCTTTTTAGCCACACCGTCTGTCACAGCCTGGTTAGCAGTTGCTTCACTGAGCATGGTGGTCATCTTATTCCCCTTGCCATCATCTCCCTGGGCCATATAACCACCACGGGATGTTTTGGTTATCACTGCATTCTGCATTGGAACGTTCTTTTCTTTCGTTTTCATGCAATAAGCGGTCAGCATTTTTGACATTTTGTAGAATTTATGGTTAGTAAAAAAAAACTCCAATCACTTTCTCCGCTACAAGCTACTAAAAATATCGGTTATGACAAAAAACGCGAAATTTGGGTAAGATCAATGATATGATTGATATTATCCTACTGCAATGGGAGTATCCAAAATTGAGCCCTCGAGGGGAACCCCTAAAAAATCTAAACGTCAATTTTTGCATACTTTGCATGGGTTTCAATGAATTCCCTGCGCGGCGGAACCTCATCTCCCATCAGCATGCTGAAAACACGGTCAGCTTCGGCAGAGCTTTCAAGGGTCACCTGCTTGAGTGTACGAGTAGCAGGATTCATCGTCGTTTCCCATAATTGTTCGGCATTCATCTCTCCAAGACCTTTATAGCGCTGAATACCAACGGAATCATCTTTCCCCTGTCCAAGCTTGGCCACCAACGCCTTTCTTTCCTCATCGTTCCAGGCATATTCCTGCTCCTTTCCTTTCTTGACCAGGTACAGGGGAGGTTGCGCAATGAATACATACCCCTGTTGCACCAGTTCCTTCATATACCTGAAAATAAAAGTAAGGATCAAAGTGGCGATATGGCTTCCGTCAACATCCGCATCCGTCATGATAATCAGTTTATGATAACGGAGTTTCGACAGGTCGAGTGCCTTGGGGTCATCAGGGGTACCGATCTTTACACCCAGGGCAGTGAACATATTCCGGATCTCTTCGTTGTCGTAGATCTTATGTTCCATGGCCTTCTCCACATTCAGGATCTTACCCCGTAAGGGTAAAATCGCCTGGTAACTCCTGTCACGACCCTGTTTGGCGGTTCCGCCAGCAGAATCCCCTTCCACCAAGTATAATTCACAACGATTGGGGTCTTTGTCACTGCAATCGGCCAATTTCCCAGGAAGACCACCCCCTGTAAGTACACTTTTACGTTGCACCATTTCACGGGCTTTTCGTGCAGCGGCCCTTGCCTGTGCTGCCAATATAACCTTTTGTATAATGGTCCTGGCATCTTTGGGATTCTCTTCAAGGTAAGCCACCAGCACACGACTCAGGGTGCTATCTACAACACCCATCACTTCACTATTGCCCAGTTTTGTCTTTGTTTGGCCCTCGAACTGTGGTTCGGGAACTTTAACGGAAATGATGGCACTAAGGCCTTCCCGGAAATCATCTCCTTCAATCTCCACCTTGGCCTTCTCAAACATACCTTCCTTCTCACCGTAGCTTTTAAATACACGGGTAATGGAACGGCGAAAACCAGCAACATGGGTACCCCCCTCAATGGTATTGATGTTATTGACATAACTGAACAGGTGTTCCTGGTAACCGGTATTGTAGATCATGGCCACTTCAACGGATACATTACTGGTCTCATCCCGCCCGTCGCAATAAATGACACTGGGCAGGAGGGGCTGACGGTTGGCATTCTTATCGAGCATTTCTACAAACTCCACGATCCCTCCCTCACTGTAAAATGATTTTTTGTAGGTATTTCCCTGATCGTCTTTGTCACGCAGGTCATGAATAGTGATGGTGATCTTTCTGTTCAGAAATGCCAGTTCCCGTAAGCGGCCTTCCAGGATCTCACGATTATAGGTGGTGGTGATGAAAATGGAGTTATCAGGCCAGAACTGTACCGTGGTCCCATGAAGTAAAGAAGTGCCTGTTTCCCTTACCGGATAAACGGGAATACCCTTGGCATATTCCTGCTCAAAGGATTTACCATCACGGTTGACCAAAACGTGCAGCCTGGAGCTCAGGGCATTCACACAACTAACACCCACCCCATGTAACCCCCCGGATACTTTGTAGGAATCCTTATCAAATTTACCTCCGGCGTGGAGTACTGTCATCACCACTTCCAGGGCGCTACGGTTCTCTTTTGTATGCAGGCCGGTGGGGATACCCCGGCCATCGTCCTCTACCTTAACAGAGTTATCCTCGTGAATGGTCACTATGATGTTCTTACAATATCCGACAAGCGCTTCATCAATGGAATTATCCACCACTTCATAGACCAGGTGATGCAGTCCTTTTACACCTACATCACCGATATACATCGCAGGCCGTTTACGGACCGCCTCCAAACCTTCTAAAACCTGTATGCTGTCTGCACCATAACCGGTACTGACAGAGGTTGGAACTACTGCTGTTTCTGTACTCATAAAAGCTTTAAATCTCTTTAAAAAATAGCAAATTTCAGATTCCTGCAAATGTATGGAAAATCAAGGGTTTGTGGCAATCTGTAACGGTTTATTTTAGGGTTTTGAAACAGGAAGATTTCCACAGGTTTTCAGTGCTCAAATGAAGGTTGAAAGTTGTAGGTTGAAGGTATTGGATAGTTACCAATTAAGCATACAGAAATATGTATCAAAAATGAAATATTAATCAGAAATTTTATACGGCACCTGATACTTAGAGGGTAGCAAATTCAAGAACCTTCAACCTTTAACCTTTAATTTGAACCCTTTTAAGTACTTTTACATCGAAATATTTCAATGTATCAACAAACGGACATATTATCCATCGCCCGCAACCAACCCCTGATGCAGGAAGAGATGGAAGTATTGCTGAAGGTCAACCGCAATGTGCCTGGGTCGGTGAACTACGCCATACTGCGTTACCGCCGTCAGCCCCAGTGGAATATCAACGATACGGGTGTACTGGTATACCATTATGAAAAGAACAACCCCGGTGCCAATTACCTGGAACTGAAATTCTGTGTAAGCGGTAATGTGTACTGCCGTCAAAAACAAACAGAATGTGATTTTTGTAAATTCAGCACATCGCCCGATTGTGTTGAAAAAATAGACAGCGTGGATGTGCTCAGTTTCAGCTTCAAGCCAGGCTACCTGGCCCAGTTCACCAGGAACAATAAGCAGTCCTCGATCTCGGATGAGGTACTTTCCTTTACGCACCCTGATTCTTTTTCGAGACAACTTCCCCTGTGCGGGAAGACCAGAACAGCCATTGAAGGCCTTTTAAACCATACGTATACGGATACCCTGGAAAACATTTTTGTCAATGCCCAAACCCAGATCCTCTTACTGTACAGTATGGAATGTATACTGGAAGAAAAAGAAACAGGTTTCATCTGCAAATTCCTGGCCAATGCCGATGACAGGGAAAAAATCATAAAAGCCAGGGAAGTGTTATTGCAGCATATTGGTGAACCCATCACGATCAAAGCGCTCAGCCGCAAAGTGGCCATTAATGAATGTTACCTTAAAAAAGGCTTCAAAGAGATCTTCGGCACTACGATATTCGATTTTTACCAGGGCCAGCGTATGGAGCATGCCAAATACCTCCTGTACGACAAAGGCCTTAGCGTAACTGAAGTATCCTTGATGCTGGGCTATTCCTCCATTTCGCATTTCTCCACCGCATTCAAGAAACATACCGGAATTAAACCCTGTGAGCTGTTATTGCATTAAATGTGACAATTGCAGGTTTGCACTTATTTGTAGAAATCCCTTATTCATTGGTTACCGTATCCCCCTTTCTTAAGCATTCTTCCATTTACAAAACATGAATGTTATTAGTGCACCCTATGATCTGATTGCGCTGTTTGTCATGTATACGTAAAATATTCCCTTCAGTTTAATTGATGACAATTCTGTGATAAATCAACTGCTGCATTGATTCAACTTCGTGCATCAATAAATGAACCATCTCAAAATAAATATCATCATCACCGGATTAACCACAGTACTGGCTTCAGTGCAATTATCCGCTTTTGCACAAAAGAAATTCAATGATACTGCTACCATCGGTGATGTAGTGGTAACCGCCACACGTACCGAAAAAAGTATCGGCGATATACCGGTTCCTATCCAGGTCATCAGCAAAAAATTCATTCAACAAACCGGTTCCCAGAAACTCATCGATATCTTACAGCAGCAGACCGGGCTTGTTTTAGCAGATAACCCGCTTGGGCAGGCGCTGCAAGGTTATCCCAATCCATTTGGCAGCGGGGTACAGCTTCAGGGCCTCGATCCTGCATATACTTTAATATTACTCGATGGCGAGCCCCTCACGGGAAGGAATGCAGGCATTTTAAACCTGGGAAGGATCGCTGTAGGAAATATCCGGCAGATAGAAATTGTAAAGGGCCCGGCCACCAGTTTATATGGCTCTGATGCACTGGCAGGAGTAATAAATATCATTACGGATAAGCCAACAAATAATATAGCAACACTTGCTTTACACAGGGCAAGCAATAATACCTCAGGTATCAGTGCAGCAAAGAATTTTATTACAGATAAATTTGCGCTCCAACTTTTTGCCAACAGGTACAGCAGCAGTGGCTACGACCTGGATAAAAATATTTATGGCAAAACAGTTGACCCTTACCGGAATTATTCTTTTGCCGCAAAAGCAGTTTATACTGTTAATTCAAATACCTCGTTACAATCTTCTGCACGATTCTTTACACAAAAGCAATTCAACAATTATTTAGTATATACCGGCAACCAGCCCGAAGCAGTCGATGGCAGCAGTAATGAAACAGACTGGAGTTTCAACAACCAGCTCCAGCAGCATTTCTCTAATACTATAAAACTGGTTTCCAGGCTATACATAACAGG
Source organism: Bacteroidota bacterium (assembly GCA_025361325.1). Classification (GTDB taxonomy): domain Bacteria; phylum Bacteroidota; class Bacteroidia; order Chitinophagales; family Chitinophagaceae; genus Ferruginibacter. The sequence continues at coordinate 2,301 of JANYAL010000347.1, read as the reverse complement.
CTACCAGGATAATGCAGATGTTTTTTTACAAAAAGACAATACCTTATACGACAGGTCTTTCCTGCAACAGCTTCTGCTGAAACCGGAATTGCAACTGGAGATCGGCAACAAGCCCAATGAAAAATTCATTACCGGTATCGGGTATAATTACGAGACCATTGATGCCAACCGCTATGCATCAAAAAAGACATTCAATGCATTTTATCTCTTTTCACAAAAAGAATGGCTCCCACTTAATAATCTGAATATTACAATTGGTGCAAGACTGGATAAACACAGCCTCTACAATGCACAGTTCAATCCAAAGCTGGCACTTGCCTGGAAGTCGCAGGAAAAACTAACGATGATCGCTTCCATCGGCAGTGGTTTTAAAACCCCCGATTTCAGGCAACAATTCCTGAGTTTTACAAATGCACTCGTTGGGTATACCTTACTGGGTGCCAGCGAACTGAACAACGGCCTTATACAGTTAAAACAACAGGGACAGATTGACGCAGCAGTTAATATCACACCCTGGCTCACCGATCATACCCTCCTGCCCGAAAGGTCTGTAGGAACTAATATCGGGGTTCGCTACCGGGTAAATAACCACTGCAATGTTGCCGCTGAAGCTTTCAGAAACGACATCACTAATTTAATAGACAGGTACAATCTTCCCTTTACCAAAACCAACAACCAGTCCATATACAGTTATATGAACGTGAATAGGGTTTTCACACAGGGTTTTAATCTCAGCATCAGTCAGCAGATCGCTGAATTATTCACCATCAATGCAGGTTACCAGTACCTGGATGCGAAAGACAAGAACGTGCTGGCAAATATCAGGGATAAAAAGATCGTTAAAAGAGATCCTGTTACTTACGAAAGCTCTTATGTAACTGCATCAGAATACGGGGGCCTGTTCAACCGCAGTAAACACACGGCCAATATGCAACTCGCCTTCACCAATAAACACCATTGGTTAAATGCCAGTATCAGGGCCAATTACCGCGGGCGTTTTGGGTATAGCGATATCAATGGCGACAATATCCTGGATGACAGCCGGGAATATGTGAATGGTTATGTGTTGCTAAACAGCTCCGTTGGTATCGCCTTCCGCAATGGCCTGGAATTACAGGCTGGCAGCGAAAATATGCTTAACCATATGGATAAAGACAAACTGCCCAACCTCTGCGGCAGGACATATTTTGTTAACTGCAATATTGACCTTCTAAAAATAACTCACAAAACAAAAAACAATAAGCAACCATGAAAAAGATGATCTACACCGGCGCACTGATCGCCTCCAGTACAATAATGATCTTAAGTTCCTGCACGAAGGATTCGACCAATGCTACCCTGGTAACCACGGTTCAAAAAACTGACTCATTAAAAGTAAATTTCAGTCCCGCAGCTCCTTACACTTTTTTCAGTTTTAAAAATGATGTGTTAGTAGCCAACAGCGACAGTGCCACTACCAATTGGGATTTTGGCCTGCGTTTAACCACTTTTATCCTGAACAGTCATACGTATGGTCCGGGTAATGCAGGCGTCATTTTGCAGAACAATATTTACAGCAATGTAAGTTCAGCACCTGATGCAGGATATGCCTATGACACCATTTCTTCACAAAAAGCTATAAAGGACGGAAGCTGGTACGATTATAATATCGTAACCCATGTATTTGCCCCAAAAGCCGGGCAGACCTTCATCTTCCGTACAGCAGATAATTATTATGTTAAAATGGAATTGCTCGCCGTAGACTATGAACCCTTTGTTGGACCAACACCAATAAGGCTGATCTACCGATTCCGGTATACATATCAGGCTAGCGGAGCCAGGACTTTTTAAAATGATAACCCGCATACAAAAGCTTCCCTATATGGGAGGCTTTTTTTATTAAGAAGGTTTATCTGTTTGTACTTTAAAAAAGGAAACCGTTGCAAGAATACCCCCGTCATTACCATAATAAAACCCTTCACTGACAAAAATACTTATGCCCGGAATTTTATCTGTGCCGACAACCAGGCAGATTATATTTTGGGTGTATCTTATTCAGTTTAATTAACGCCATGGCTATGCCGGAAGATCAAAATTATGGAGCAGTTCGGTCGGAAATTAAAAAATCTGCATTCCCTTCAAATAAACTGGTATCGCCTAGCAAGTAAACACTGAAGTAGCTGTATTTGTCATTCGTATTATTCTCAAATGAGCCAGCCTCATGCCGGGAACTTCCCCGTAATCTAAACCCGCTATTTTCCTACCTTTGCACACTTATTTAAAGACCGACCGAAGAATATATGCCAGTCAGATACAAAGAAT
>JANYAL010000311.1 GCA_025361325.1 Bacteroidota bacterium | reverse complement strand
TGCCTACCCGAGCAAGTTCCCGCTGGAGATCATTGATGTAATGAAAGAGCGGGATAATATCTGTAATTACCTCGACATGCCCTTGCAGCATGCAGCGGATCATATGCTGCAACAGATGAAAAGGCAGATCACCCGTAAAGAGATGGAAGATCTCATTTTCGCTGTACGTGAAAAGATACCTGGTATTTGCCTTCGCACAACATTGATTGCCGGTTTCCCCGGCGAAACCAGGGATGATGTGGAAGAATTGAAAACATTCTTACAGCAAATGCGTTTCGACAGGGTAGGGATATTCACCTACAGTCATGAAGAAGGGACATCGGCCTTTCACCTCGCCGATGATGTTCCTGCCGCAGAGAAAGAGGCGAGGGCCCGGGAGATCATGGAACTGCAGCAGGCGATATCCCTGGAAAAGAATGAAGAGAAAGTGGGCAAAACCTTCAAAGTGATTATCGATAAGAAGGAGGCCGGCCGTTACCTGGGGAGGACAGCATTTGACAGTGTGGAAGTGGACAATGAAGTGATCATTCACAGCAAAAAGACATTGCCCATCGGAGCATTTGTTCAGGTAAAGATCACCAAAGCCTATGATTATGACATTGAAGGTGAAGTAGTATGAATACTTAAGTCACTTACATCCAAACAGGTCCGGTTACCCGTATTAATCTGCCTGTGAAATTTCAGGATTGATGTAAGTTTGCTGCATTATTTGATTTATCAGAAATTCATTCAATGGATTGCACCCCACGATATGTATCATACGCTTCAACAGGTTATTTTTCCAGCATTGTATTAGATTACCTGGCCGGGGATGAACAGCTCAGACCGTTCTATGCACAGCCTTTTTCCACGGAAGGCATTCGAAAAGCGATCCTTGAAAAGCAAAAGCATCCCGTTGACAGGGATTTGTTATTCTCCGTTTTACTAAAACAATATGAAGGCATTGCGTTAACGGAAAAGCAGTCCCGTTTTCTGAATGGCCTTAAAGCCGGGAACTGCTATACCGTGACCACAGCACACCAACCCAATATATTTACGGGACACCTCTACTTTGTATACAAGATCCTGCATGCCATCAAGCTTGCCGAAGAACTATCAGTAACAGATCCAGGCAATACCTTCGTGCCGGTGTTCTACATGGGTAGCGAGGATGCCGACCTGGAAGAGCTGGGGCATATTTATCTTTCCGGTGAAAAAAAGGAATGGAAGAGCGGCCAGGCAGGTGCATTTGGCAGGATGAAGGCAAACAAGGCCTTACTGCAGATCATTGATGATATCAGTGGCCAGTTATTGGTTCATCCTCATGGCGAAGCCATCCTGGGTATATTAAAGAGCTGTTACCGGGAAGGCGTGAGCATGGAACAGGCCAGTTTTAAACTTGTTAATGCACTCTTCGCTGAATACGGGTTATTGGTTTTATTGCCGGATAATGCCGAACTGAAGAAAGCATTCATTCCTGTTCTTGAAAAGGAACTGTTCACCGGGTTCTCACATATGGCGGTGGCTGATACTACTGCTGCGTTCCCGGCTAGATACAAAGTACAGGCGGTCGGTCGGTTGCTCAACCTGTTCTATCTTATAGATGGAAGCAGGGAACGAATAGAAAGAACCGACAAAGGATTTTCCATCGCAAACAGTAATATAATCTTCTCTGATGCGGAAATCAGGAATGAGTTGATAGATCACCCGGAAAGGTTCAGTCCGAATGTGGTCCTGCGCCCGGTGCTGCAGGAGTTGTTATTGCCCAATATAGCTTTTATTGGAGGCGGGGGAGAGATCGCGTACTGGCTTGAACTTAAAAAGGTCTTTGAATTAGTTGACGTTCCTTTTCCCGTACTGGTATTGCGTAATTCATTCTTATTGGTGGATACAGAAATGAGCAAACTCAGCGGGAAATTGCATATAAAAACCACTGATCTTTTCAGGCCCGAAAACGAACTTGCCAATGAATGGGTGAAACAGGAAAGTAAACAGCAGTTAAGCCTGGAAAGGGAAAAACTACTGATGATTGAACTGTATGATCAATTAAAGAAGCTATCCGGAAAGGTAGATATCACCCTGGCGGGTCATACTGAAGCCCTCAAAATAATGGCGATCAGAAGGATCGAAGACCTGGAAAAGAAGATGATGCGGTCCGAAAAGAAGAGATCCGAATCCGGGCTCCGGCAATTGCATAAATTGAGAGCCCGGCTTTTCCCGAACAACAGTTTGCAGGAACGGGTAGAGAATATTTTACCTTTCTATGCCAAATGGGGGCAGGAGATCATAGAACGCATCTATGAACATTCTACAGGATTTGAACAATCCTTTTGTATCCTGGAGGAAAAGCCCGTTTAGCACTTCTTTATTTTCACCACTTGCTCCCGGAAGGAATTATAGTCCTCCCCCCCAGAAATATTCTTGTATTCAGGCAGTCCCGGCCAACGTGGTAGAACCATAGCGCTGCGTTTCCTTACTTGTGGTTATGTTTTTCAAAGAAGAAACCGTGTTGAAATTACATGCTAACCCACATCAAACCCACACCAAACCCACTAATTTTGTGGGTATATGTGGGTTTAGTGTGGGTTTGATGTACGTTATCTATTTAACCAGTATACTGATGTTCGTTTATTAGCAGGGGGAGATAAAAGGCGGTTTTGGGGCTAGAACTGTTACACTTCAAAAGAAATGATACTATCGTAGATCGGGATGCGGGGGAGGCGAAAGTTCAATACTGCTCATGCTACACATCAAACTCATTCCTGAAGCCCAGTTCTCTTACGTTCTTCACGCTTTCCAGTACGATATCATCCTGGTAGTTCTTATAAGCTTCCAGTTTTCCGGCAATGGAGGTATCATGCAGGGCAAGGATCTGGGCTGCCAGTACACCCGCATTCTTAGCTCCGTTCAAAGCAACGGTGGCAACCGGTACGCCATAGGGCATCTGGAGGATGGACAGGATGGAATCCCAGCCATCTATGGAGTTGGAAGATTTTACAGGAACACCAATCACAGGTAAGATGGTCTGAGCGGCTACCATACCGGGTAAATGGGCAGCACCGCCGGCACCGGCTATTATCACTTTAAGTCCTCTTTGTTTTGCCTGGGAGGCGTACTCGCGCAATCGCTCAGGGGTGCGATGCGCAGAAACGATGGTGAGTTCAGGCTCCACTTCAAACTGCCGCAACATCTCTGCCGCGCCTTTCATGACCTCCAGGTCGCTTTCGCTGCCCATAATAATGCCCACTAAGGCTGTTGTTTGTGGTTTGTGGTTTGTGGTTGCTTTCCTTGGCATATGATCTGTTTTTTAAACTTATGACCTTTCATGTTCGGTCTGTTCAACTCTTTCAAAAAGGAAGTGATTTGTTT
>JANYAL010000295.1 GCA_025361325.1 Bacteroidota bacterium | reverse complement strand
GTACACTGGAAAACAGGAGGCAAACTAGATTGAAAGGGGAAGGTCTCTCTTTATATATCTGAAAACTGCAATATATCGGGGATGATGTTAATTTTGGCTTTTTCCAGGTATTCTAAAATGATCTGTTCTTTTAATTCCATTTGGTTGATTTTTTGTCAACTTGTTTCAGGACGGTACAAGCCCGAACCGCTGCTGAGAGTAGCACTTAGATGATGTTTCAATGTGAAGCCTTCCCATTTTTGAAGCCTTCCCATTATTGTAGCCTTACCTTTTTTTAAACTGTCAACAAAGAACATATACTTGTCGAGTTGCCATACAATTCCTTGAGAAGATTTTAAAGAAAATGTTAATGTAGTGTCTTTAGATAGGACTGAGATTAGATTAGAACCATTCGTATACAGATTGCCATTTTGTCCTCCATGAATTTCTACGTCTACTGAATTTCGCTTTGTTTTTGTCTGCCCTTTTGTAGTGACAGTCAAAATACTTAGAAACTGTCCAATCAAAATTAGGCGGCAAGCTTTGTAAAAGATGTTCTTGTCAAATTTCATAAATTTCAAACGGAATACTGTTAGAAAATTATTGCACTCAACACTTTAATTGCTGTTCTTTAATTCAAGGTATTGCTGTATACTATTTTTGGGAAATTCCGCCGGCAAATGTATATTCATTGAGCATGTTGGGCGTTGGGTTATGGAAATTTTACGCGGATCAGCAGTTAAATTTTCCATTTTCGCCGAAGATGTACCAGCAGCAGAACCAGCGTAACGATGGAAAAAGCATAAAAGAGGTAGTTCGTCCAGTTGGCATGGTTCTCAAAGAAGGCATAGTCCTTATAAATGCCTATATACACATTCACCAGCATCCACACCATCACCAGTGAAATGGTTTGAACAATCCTAACAAGGAAATCTCTGGTCTCGGTTTCCATCCCCATAAGAACCCATTTGCTTACTAAGTTCGGCTTTTACCGTTATACCGTAAAACAATACCGTTCATTTCACCTGCAATTTTCTGAATGAAGTACTGTCGCCGTTAAAAACGTTGAAATCAACATTGGCATCTATTCCGTTCACATGCCCCTTCTCATTATACTGCCAGAAGATCCAGTTTCGGTCTATATGGGGCTTGTCCTGTACCAGGTAATGCGCTACCCATAAGGGATAATCGTCAAATTTACCGGCCAGGAAATTTTGATAAAAGTCAACATTCGTATAGATGATGGGCCGCACTTTATAAAATTGTTCAACCCTTTCCAGCCAGTCCCGGGCCCGCTGCTGAATGTCTTCGGCTGCGGCCCCGTTGGTTTCCTCGATATCTAGCACCGGCGGCAGATCGCCCTGCTGCAGGTTGACAGTTTCAATGAAGTTCTCGGCCTGTGCTTTTCCGCTTTTGCTGGAAATAAAATAATGATAGGCGCCCCTGGTTATGGCCGCCTCTCTTGCATTATACCAGTTCCTGCGAAATGTATTATCCACCCTGCCCAATCCTTCCGTTGCCTTGATGAAGGCAAAGCCGATCCGTACATTTTTTACCTGCATTTCTTTCACGGCCTGCCAGTCTATATTATCCTGATGGTGACTAACATCTATTCCGTGCAACATAAAGTTCTCGGGTATATCTATGCCGAAAGCGGGATAACGTACAAACCGGGCCCGGTTAAAATACCCGGTAAGGTAGTAGGTTGCAATAGCTGCAGCTGCCAGGAACAGGAGGGGAAATACTAAAAAGCGGTAATAATATCTCTTTGTTCTTGTCAAGGTGTGGAATAAAGGGTGAACCGGTCAACATTTTCCGGTTCATACAACCCTATCTTACAAATTTGCCGCAAATAAGATTACCATCACTGCAAAGAATTGATAAATTTTTTTACTTCAATAATTTTTTTACATAATTGACCCCTGTTCCCGCCCTGATGCTTACCGTATATGCTCCTGCGGCGAGGTTTGTTGCGGGGACTTCCAGGAATGCGGACCCATTTACAAGTATCGTGTTCATGGTATACACCAGCTGGCCTGCGGCGTTGAACAAACGTACCGTAGCCGAAGGTGCAGCCAGGTTTTGCATGTAGATATTGAACCGGTCTCGGATGGGGTTGGGATAAACCTGTATGGTATTGGGATCGGCACCCGTAGACTCTACTTTGACGGAACTGTTATTCCGTGTTACCAGCCACAGCTCCGGGTCGATCAGAACGGTATCGGCAATAAAGCCTAAATTTTGCAGGAAGATCTCACCGTTTACTGTATTATTCACCACGATTGTTTTTTCCTGTGTGGCATTCCTGAATTTCAAAGCCACGGGCAATTCAAAGAATGGAACAGAAGGATGTGAAGTGGTCTGGCTTATTTTTATCTTTACATGATCGGTGCCAATGGGTGTCCACGCTACGTGGTAGGAGGGATATCCCTGCCCTTTGAACCATTCATTGAAAAATGAACTAAGGTTCTGACCACTTACCTGTTCCAGGTTCCGTTGCAGGTCGGTTGTCCTGGCAAAGCCATATACCAGTTTCGGATCTTTCTGGTATTGGCGGAGTCCTTTGAAAAATACACTATCACCCAGCTTCCATCGCAGCATATAGAGCAGGTAAGAACCTTTGTTGTAACTGAGCCTTCCGTCAAATATCCTGCCCACACTGGACGTATCATCAACCCATACAGATCCGTCCGGGTACCCGGTTATGTTATTGATCACACGCTGGCGGTTAATTAACCGGGTAGCCGGATATTTATTTTCCATATAAAAGCTGGCCAGGTGGGTAGCAAAGCCTTCATTGAGCCAGATGTCTTCCCATCTGCCACAGGTTATCTTGTCTCCGAACCATTGATGGGCGAGTTCATGTACGATCAGTCCCTCATCAATCGATACTACAAAGGTTGAGGTCTGGTGTTCCATACCACCGCCCCATCCGAATTGTACATGACCGTATTTTTCCCTGATGAATGGATAATCGCCCAAATTATTAGCATAAAGCTGCAAAGCATCCAGTACATTCTGTGTGCCTGCCTGGAAGGAGGCCAGGCTCTCGGGGTAGCAAAAGGTCTGCATAAGCATGTTCACGCCTCCGAGCGTTACGGAATTATTGAATACCGAGAAGTTGGTTACAGAAAAGCATACCAGGTAGGTAGCGATGGGATACCGGTGTTTCCAGGATGTGATCTTTTTGGTGCCTCCGTTGATCAGGGTCTCGCTTTGCAGCATTCCGTTGGCGGCAGCTTTGTACGCTGCCGGGCAGGTTACGATGATATCAATGGAATCGGCCTTATCATCCAGCCCGTTGCGGCAGGGCCACCAGTCACGGCTGCCATAGGGTTCGCTGAGTGTCCATATAACGGGAACCCCTGCATGCGTTGTCTGCACGAATGACCCGAATCCGGTATTCGCGGGCGGACCTTTGTAATAGATGGTCAGCGAATCGAGCGTATTTGCATTCACAGACACCGGAAAACTCACAATCAACAGGTTGCCCGGATGTGTTTGGTTTAATAGCGAATTGCGTTGTTTAACACTGTCCACGTTCAGACTGTTCATCAGGTCAAAAGAAATGGTACTGGTAGAAGTGGTAGTCATAAAATACACTGTTACCTTCCCGCTGATATAATAAACAGCAGGATCCACCTCCCATTCACAGCGGTAATATTTCACGTCAAAATTATCGGATGCCAGGGTCTGGTCTACTAATGCAGGGCCAAGGCGTTGGTGATTGATGGATTCAAAGCGTGCAATAGCTTCTGCCGGTTCACCGGAATGTACGGGTGTCTGGGCGGAGGTCCTAACACAAAGCAATACTAAACATAAGAGGCTTAGTCGCATAGCTGAATTTATTAATGAACAATGAAAAGCTGCCTATAAAGATCATGATTTTTTTTTACAAGGCGGATAAACACAAGTACGGCATTATAGCGCCCCGGTGAAGCTTAAATACCAGTATTTTTGTATCCTATGGCCGCATTTGACTGGAACGACAGTTTAAACCTTATGGGTAAGATGACCCTCCGTCGTTTATGGAACGGTACCAGGGTGTTGGGCAGCTATTACCTGGGCAGGCTAATGAAGAAACCGCTGCAATGGGGATACCCCGTTTCCATTTCCTTTGAACCCACTACGAGCTGCAACCTCCGATGCCCTGAATGTCCGAGTGGTCTCAGGGCCTTTACCCGGCCTACCGGTATGCTGGAAAATGATTTTTTCCGTAAGACCATTGATGAGATACACAGGGAACTGATCTACCTCATATTTTATTTCCAGGGGGAACCTTACCTGAACCCCGATTTCCTCAACATGGTCAGGTATGCCCATGACAAAAAGATCTACACGGCCACGTCCACCAATGCGCATTACCTGACCGATGAGGTGGCCAAAAGAACCATAGAGAGCGGGCTGGACCGCCTCATCATTTCTATTGACGGCGCCACACAGGATGTATACCAGCAATACCGGGTTGGTGGCAACCTGGCAAAAGTACTGGAGGGTACCCGCAACATTATCAGGTGGAAAAAGGAACTGAAAAGCAAAACACCCTTTGTTTTTTTCCAGTTCCTGGTAGTGAAGCCCAATGAACACCAGGTGGCTGACATTAAAAAACTGGCCAGGGAAATGGGGGTTGACCAGGTGCGGTTCAAGACCGCCCAGGTCTATGATTATGAGACAGACCCCAATGGACTGATCCCTGATACAGATAAATTCAGCCGGTACCGGAAAATGGCAGACGGCAGGTTTGTCCCCAAGAACAAACTGGCCAATCGTTGCTGGAAACAACAGCATGCCAGCGTGATCACCTGGGATGGACTGGTAGTGCCCTGTTGCTTTGATAAGGATGCCACCCACCAGTTGGGCAACCTGAAAGATCAGTCCTTTAAGACCATATGGCACAATGCTAATTATTATCTGTTTCGGCAGGAGTTAAAGAAAAGCCGGAAAAACATTGATATTTGTGCCAATTGCAGTGAAGGGGTCTCTGTCTGGAAAGACTAAAACCGTGAACAGAGCGTATAACTACCAACTAAATTATTTCACAATACAGTCAATATCAAATGACATCCTCTTTCAATAATCGGCTCAGGCAGATCATCCTGCTGGTGTTCGTCATCCTGCTAGCTATCCTGTTACTAAAGGAGCTGTATGTATTCCTGCCTGGATTTCTAGGTACCATGACACTGTTTATCCTGCTCCGGGAGTCCTACTATAATTTGACCATCCGGAAAAACTGGAATAAAACAGGCACGGCCTTGTTATATATCCTGCTCAGTCTGCTGGTTATTGTGGTTCCCCTGTATTTTACCTTTCAGCTCCTTTCCGAAAAGGTCGCCACCCTGTTAAGCAACCCCGTCGAATTAATGAAAGATGCAAGAATGGTAGGCCAGAAAATATATGATATTACCGGAATACAGTTGCTCACTGATGAGAACTTGGTGAATTTACAGAAAAAGGGTGCCTCCATCATACCCTCCCTGCTTAACAGTTCCGCAAGTATCATCAGTAATATTGCCATCCTGTTCTTTTTATTATACTTTTTTCTGAAAAGCGGGAAAGAGATTGAACACGCTGTTGGAAAATTCATTCCATTAAAACCCGAGAATGTTGACTGGCTTGGAAAGGAGACCAAGAACATCATCAAATCAACTGCCATATATATTCCGGTACTGGCCATTACCCAGGGTATTGTGGCTACCATTGGTTATTGGATATTCGGCGTAAAGGATTTTGGATTATGGGGATTCATGACCGGTGTTTTTTCCATGGTTCCCATTGTAGGAACGGCTGTCATTTGGTTACCCCTTACCGCATACCTGTATACGATAGGCCAGCAAGGCCATGCAATTGGGCTCCTGCTCTACTCCGCCCTGCTGGTGGTGAATATAGATTATGTAATACGGCTCACCCTGCTCAGGAAATTCATTAATGTTCACCCGCTTGTAACGGTGTTCGGGGTGATCATTGGTATCGGACTGTTCGGGTTCTGGGGGGTGATATTCGGTCCTTTACTCATCAGTTATTTCATTATACTGGTAAAGATCTACATGAATGAATTCGGTACGGTTGCCCAACACTTTGAGAATACGGGAAATCATTAAAATAAAAAGATGCTATGAGCCTCGAAAAAGACATCAACCAAAACAAATTCCGGAGCGAGCACCAGAAGGGGATCATCAACCTCATCTATACCTATAACTGGATGAGTGAGAGATCTAAGGTCTTCTTTGACCGTTTCAGCATC
>JANYAL010000223.1 GCA_025361325.1 Bacteroidota bacterium | reverse complement strand
CAGCAGAACAGGTGGTTAACAGCACCCCCCTTCACCGCATGAAGACCGAACCGGATGAAAAGATTGCCATCCTATTCGGCAATGAAGTAAGCGGCGTGGAACAGGATACTATTGTACTTTGCGATGGCTGTATTGAGATCCCCCAACTTGGCATGAAACATTCATTGAATATTGCAACTGCAGCAGGGGTGGTATTGTGGGAGATAATCAGGAGGAGATTCAAGGTAGAAGGTTAACCGGGTAGATATGAATTAACAAGCGTGGAAAAAAAGGTACCCCGGTATAGGAGTTCAGGTTTTCACCATCCGCAAAGCGGGATAATTAATGCTGCGAACTTATCTTTGAGTCTATATGAAGCGTGTAAAGAACTATCTCTCACTGGTAAAATTTGCTCATACCATTTTTGCAATGCCTTTTGCGCTGATTGGCTTTTTCACTGGGATCAGAAGTCTGGCCCCGGTAAACAGTGTAAACATGGATGCGTATGAAGGAACCCGGGTTTATGAAAAGACCCGGTTGTTCTTTTACCAGCAATGGTGGATATTCCTGCTTATATTAGGCTGTATGGTCTTCGCCCGTTCGGCGGCCATGGCCTTTAACCGATGGCTGGATGCCAATTATGATAAAAAGAACCCGCGAACAGCCCAACGGGAGATACCTGCCGGCATCATTTCAGCAGGCAAAGCAATATGGTTCGTGTTCCTGAATTGTGTGGCATTCATCCTGTGCTGCTGGTTCATCAACCGGATTTGCTTTTATCTTTCGTTCGTAGCCCTTTTTGTGATCCTTTTTTACAGTTATACCAAACGCTTCACCGCCTTATGCCACCTGGTACTGGGTGTGGGTTTAAGCCTTGCTCCTATCGGGGCTTACCTCGCCGTCACCGGTCATTTTGCCCTGTTGCCGATCCTCTTTTCCCTGGCCGTCCTTTGCTGGGTGAGTGGTTTCGACATCATTTATGCCCTGCAAGATATTGAGTTTGATAAGCATCAGCAACTTCATTCCATTCCTGCAGCTATTGGAAGGAAAAGCGCATTGAGGGTATCAGAATGCTTACACGGACTTGCAAGCTTATCCGTCATCTATATTGGATACAGGGGTCATTTTGGTATCTGGTACTGGGTAGGTGTGTCGGTCTTCACCGGGCTTCTCATCTACCAGCATCTGCTTATAAGACCCCATGATCTTAGCAAGGTAAATATGGCGTTCTTTACTACGAATGGTATCGCTTCCGTAATCTTTGCCGTGTTTGTGATATTGGACCTGTTTTTGAATTGATGCCGGATATTGGATGGAGTTCTGCAATTGAAGTAAATTTAATGATTCAAATATTGTGCTGATCCCAGGCAATGTAAAGCTGTTCAATTGCTAATCCACCTAAGATATTTCCGGGTTTGCATTTTATCCGGTAACCAGTATCCGGTATCTTTGCCGTATGCCCCGCATCCTTGCAATTGACTATGGCGCTAAACGTACCGGGTTGGCAGTTACCGACCCCCTGCAGATCATTGCCACCGGGCTCACCACTATTGATTCGGGTGAAATGATCCCATTTTTAAAGAAATATCTTGCTGCGGAACCCGTTGAACTCATCCTGGTGGGTATGCCCCTCAATCTGGATGACACGGCCACACACGGCACCCCCCTGGCAGAAGCTGCCATAAACAGGATACAAAGGGAATTCCCGGACATGCCCATAAGGACACTCGATGAACGCTTTACCTCTGCAAAGGCCCGTTCTGCCATGATCGAAATGGGTATGAAGAAAAAGGACCGCCGGAACAAGCGGCTGGTGGATGAAATTGCCGCCACCATCATGCTGCAGGAGTACCTGCAAAGCATTTCTTAACTCTTATCTGCTAATTTATCAGTGCTGCATGACCGAATGGAAATTTGGGCTAATTTTACAATAATTATTCACATTTGACCATATGATTCTCCCCATTGTAGCATACGGATCGCCGATTTTAAGAAAAGTAGCCGAGGACATCGATCCCGGGTATCCCGGGCTGGAGACCCTTATTGCCGATATGTGGGAGACCATGTATAACAGTAACGGTGTAGGTTTGGCAGCACCCCAGGTGAATAAGGGCATCCGGTTGTTCACCATCGACAGTCAGCAGGTCTTCCAGAACCTGGATGAGGAGGAAAAAGGCCTGTACCCTGATGAACCTGGGTATAAAGGGTTATTCATCAATGCAAGACTGGTGAAACTGCACGGGGATGAATGGGCCTATAATGAGGGTTGCCTGAGCATCCCCAAAATACGGGAGGATGTGTTCCGTAACGAAGAAATAATATTGGATTTCATGGATGAAACATTCACCCCCAGGACCCTGAAATTCAATGGTATTACCGCCCGTATTATACTCCATGAATATGACCACATAGAGGGTAAATTATTTATCGACTACCTCAGGCCACTGAAACGTAAACTGCTGAAAGGCAGGCTGGACGATATTTCCAAGGGAAAGATTAAGGTAGATTACAGGATGGTTTTCCCGAAATAAAGAAAAGTTCCTTTATCCATGTGCGTCATAAAAAAAAGTTTCCTTAATTTCGTTATGATTAAATAATTGCAGCTTTTCCACATTTTATTAAAAATTGAAGTAAATAGTATTGTTTATACCAAAAATTGCTTTTACTTTAGTGTTGGAAACTAAACCATTCATCAATTAAACACCGCTTATGAGAAAATTACAACTCTTCTTCTTTACAGTTGGAATTTTTTTCTCTTATGCTTCTTTCTCACAAAGTGTATCACCGGCTATTCTGAATGTTACAGGTGGAACTAATTTCTTCACCTTTTATCGTTTTGAATGGAGTTTAGGCGAAGAGACAGCGATCGAGACCCTGTCTTCAGCAAACATCGTGGTCACTAACGGCGTACTACAACCCGGCACCAATCTTCCGGCCACTGTGAACCCGAATACAGACTGGGGCAAAGATGAAATAAAGATCCTGCCCAATCCAACGCAAAGCTGGATTGAGATCGATTTCTTCAGCAAACAACAGGGTAAGGTCACTATGGCACTTATCGATGAATCCGGAAAAGTGATGATCAGAAAACAATTTGATTATTACGGTACCGGACGCATTGAGAAGATGGACCTGTCCAGTTACGCCTCCGAAGCATATTTCCTGAATATTCAGCTGGAACCAACAGGCACTTCAGTGATGAAGAGAGGCTCTTTCAAGGTTCTTAAACTCAGATAAGTTAACTTGAACCAATTATATTATAATACGCATACTATCTAAAAACTAAAACTAAGCTAAACATGAAAAAGATTTTTTTAACGATAACCTTATTTATGGTTGCGTTACTTGGCATGGCGCAAGCCCCCAACCTGCTGAACTACCAGGGTGTGGCCCGCAATGCAGTAGGTAATGTTATTCCCAACCAGCAGATCGGTTTAAGGTTAAGTATCCTGAACGGCTCTTCAGTGGGCCCGGTGGTGTATACAGAAACCAGAACAGTGTTCACCAATGCATTTGGCTTGTTCAAT
>JANYAL010000175.1 GCA_025361325.1 Bacteroidota bacterium | reverse complement strand
GTTACCAAAACTAACTGCTTATGAGAAAATCTTTATTATTTGATTATTACAATACAAATGTCAATATTTTATAGTTACACTTCTGTTAAAGGAAAAACAATACCGGTTAATTTGTAGTTAAAAGGATCTTTCTGCCGAAGATCATATCATATAAAAACCACTTCATACAGAAGTGGTTTTTATGTATCATCACAGGATACGGGGAATATTAATTTCCGCCCATGCCATTCGTGCTTTCGGTTCTTTTATTTTCATCTTCAATGGATGTCTTGCGCTGGGTGTTAACCTTGATCTGTGTGCTCCCGAAGCGCATATTGAAACTGAGTTTGAACTGGCGGCTTTCGAAGTGTCCGCTGACCGTACTGCTCTGGCCGCTGAAATTGCTACTGCCACTCCAGTGTAACGTATTGAATATATCACTGACAGCAGCTTTTAAGGTGCCCTTTCCTTTCAGTACCGTTTTTTGAATTCCGCCATCCGCACTATACATGGCTTTGCTTTTAAACGATCCCTGCCAGATGGAGGGTGAATTGTAAAAACCGCTCAATTCTGCCTTCCATCCCTTACCCAGGTTGAAACTGTTCTGCAGGTAAAAACTCAGGGCAAGTACACTCAGGTTCACATTCCTGTCGCCCCCGCCGAAATTGGCTTTGTATAAAGAATAATAAGTATTCACATTGGTAAAGAAACTATACCATTTGTAATTGAAGGGGTAACTGATGTTCAGGCTTACGATATCCTGGGTGGCCAGGTTCTTTTTGATCAGGTAGCTCTTCGATTTTTCTGTGGTATCCGGCAATTGGGTGAAAATGTCTTTTACGTGACTGTAATTCAGCCGGGTATTCAGTTTGTACTTATAGGTGTTGGTGATACTGAAACTGTTGGTGTACTGGGGCCTTAGTTCCGTATTCCCTTTCATGAACGTATAATCATTCAGTTTGAACTCAAAGGGGTTAAGGTCCTGGTAAGCGGGCCTGTCCACCCTGCGGCTGTAAGAGATCCCCCACTGGTTCATCGGGTTCTTGGTGTAGGTAAGGGCTGCACTTGGGAAAATATCAGTGTAATTACGATTCAGGCTGGAATCAAAGTTCTGGTATAGGCCGGTTACTGTATTATATTGCTGGCCTGTGGAGTTGCCTTTAGAATCTGTGTTCTCCACCCGTAGCCCGGCCTGGATCACAAAGCTTTTCAGGGAACGGTTATAATTCACATAGCCCGCATTGATGTTCTCTGTATAATTGAACCGGTTGCTTCGGTCCTTGTCATACACTTCAGTAGTGCCATACACATTATACCTGCTGAAATCATTGTCCGTTTTTACATAACCTATCTTCCCCCCGTATCCAAGCCTTCCTTTCTTGAAATTCTGCTCATAATCAGCTTTTACAGAAAAGATATCGATATTGGCGGGTGACACCATATGGTATACATTGCTGTATAATTTAGTGATTCCGGTGGGGTCATAATAGTCATTTGGCTGGTACTGGTTGTTGCGTAGTTTGAAGAAACCATAGTCCGCATCAATATTCAGTTCACTGCCTCCCGTAACGGCATACCTGTAATTGAGGTTGAAATTTATATTATTCCTTGAGGTGAAATTATCACCAGACGCATAGAGGATCCTGCTAAGGGTGTTGGTAGGCTGGTATATAATCTGCATAGGGCCGCTGGTTTGTGATTCATTGTCAGAGATATTACCATTCACCATTACACCCAACGTACTCTTATTGTTCAGGAAATAATCCATGCCTGCCTTGAAATTGTGTGAGGCCTTGTTGTAGTTCAGAATATGGTTGGTTTGGCTAAAGACGGTATCGGCCTGGGTACGGAACAGGTCTATATTCATCTCATTGATCGCGGAACTGTAATTGTAATTCCCGAATATATTTGTTTTGGCATTCCTGTTGTTGAGCGAGAAGCCGCCATTGTACTTAGCATAGACACCTATATTGTAGCCTCCATTAATATTTCCATTGGTGCCCATCGTCAGGTTCTTCTTCAGCCTGATATTGATGATTCCGGCATTGCCTGCGGCCTCATACTTGGCAGAAGGGTTGGTGATAATCTCGATAGATTCTATCTGAGCTGATTGAAGCGACTTCAGGTAACTGGAAAGGTCGGTGCCGGATAAAGGACTCGGCTTTCCGTCAATATACACTTTTACCCCGTTCTTACCGGAAAGGCTGAGGTTATCATCCTTGTCGACCATAACACCCGGTGATTTGCGTAAGAGTTCAAGTCCGTCATTGCCTACCGCATTGATGGTGCCTTCCACATTAAGAATTGTCTTATCAGCCCTCACTTCTACCATGGGCTTCTTGCTGGTTACGGTAACCCCCTGCAGGCTCTTGTTGTTAGGGAATAGTGTTATTTTGGGAACAACAAACTTTTCATTATCTTTTACAGTGAACACAGCTGTGGATACCTGTTGCATATTTACCGTGCCTGTACGGATCAGGTAATTTCCGGGCCTGACCGGCTGAATGGTATAGTTGCCGTTCCTGTCAGATAATTCAGTTTTCACCAAAACAGAATCTTTGACCTGGTAAAGCATGATATTGGCCTGGTAAACGGCATTTCCGTTCATGTCCCGGATATTACCGGTAATGGAAGCAGACTGGGCTGAGGCTTGGGTAAAAGAGAACAGTGTACCCCCTGTTATTAAGAGAAGTTTAAAATTCATGGCTATACATTTTTAAATCGGGTGCAATATACCGTTGGGAATTATATCCCAATTGTTATAATGCATGAACCTTGATTTTTTAGGGATGAGTGGTTTCCCTAAGTTTCATGCACGGTTTCACCGCTGAATCCTAAAGTGCTTACCTTTGCCCGCATTAAAATATGAAGACAAGATCATTACATCGCGACAAAGTGAATATCATCACCCTGGGATGCAGTAAGAATATGGTGGACAGTGAGGTCTTGAGCGGACAATTGCTGGCAAACGATATCGAGGTGGTGCATGAGAACAGGAAGCGTGACCATAATATCGTTATCGTGAATACCTGCGGGTTCATAGAAAAGGCGAAGGAAGAAAGTGTGAATACCATTCTGGAACAGGTGGAACTCAAAAAGAAAGGCAAGCTGGATAAAGTATATGTCACCGGCTGCCTCAGTGAAAGGTACAGGACTGACCTCGGGGAAGAGATACCTGAAGTAGATGCCTGGTTCGGAACCTTCGAGCTCCCCGCCATCCTCCGTCAGTTTGAAGCCAATTACAAAGCAAACCTGGTGGGTGAAAGGTTGTTGTATACCCCAGGCCATTATGCCTACATGAAGATCAGTGAAGGCTGTAACCGCACCTGTTCTTTCTGTGCAATACCTTTGATGCGGGGAACACATATAAGCCGTTCTATTGAATCGTTGGTAGATGAAGCGAAGCGCCTGGTAGACAGGGGTGTGAAAGAAGTAATGTTGATAGCCCAGGAGCTTACTTATTACGGACTCGATATTTACAAAAAAAGAGAATTGCCGAAACTACTGCAGGCAATTCTCTTTTTTTGTAAATATCGAGTCCGTAATAAGTAAGCTCCTGGGCTATCAACATTACTTCTTTCACACCCCTGTCTACCAGGCGCTTCGCTTCATCTACCAACGATTCAATAGAAC
>JANYAL010000169.1 GCA_025361325.1 Bacteroidota bacterium | reverse complement strand
TTGTAACAAAAAAGAATAGCAGACCAGATCTTTCAAATTTCGATAATAATAATATCAGTCCAGGTTACTGTATATCAGGTAGGCTGAGGTGACTTTCACAACTACCTAGCATAGAACTGATTATCATACGATTACTTTGTTATTAGTGTAAAAAATATCTATGTTGAAACGAATAAGTATGTATGGGCTACTTCTGATGGCCCTCATATACTGCCAGACCCTGGCAGCACAGGTAAGGTATCTATCCCCTGTATTTGCAGGGGTTGATTCCGTAATGAATGTTCCCTATGGGAAGGCAGTGAACATCAAAGGCCAGGAAGAGAACCTGTTCCTGGATGTGTTCACACCCCTACTGGGCGATACAGCCAGGCACCGTCCTCTCCTGATCTTTATCCATGGCGGTGGTTTTGTGGACAATGGCAGGGTGGGGTCATTCAGTAACCTGGTATGCAGTTATTTTGCACGGCTGGGATACGTAACAGTATCTATTGATTACCGGCTTGGAGTTGGAAAGAATATGTCTAAAAAGGAATATGCAGAGGCGCTTTACCGGGCACAGCAGGACGGGAAGGCGGCGGTACGTTATTTCAGGCGTTATGCAGACAGGTACGGTATAGATACTTCGCAGATATTCATTACTGGAACAGAGGCAGGTGCAGCTACCTGCCTGGCGATGGCCTATATGGATAATAATGAAGTATCTGCCGTAATTGACCCTTCAAAACTTGGTACTCTGGAAGGCAGTAGTGGTAATGAAGGTTATTCTTCCCATGTACAGGGTGTACTGAACTGCTGGGGCGCCATCATCGACCCACACTGGATACAGTCGGGTGATGTACCCCTGTTCAGCACGGCAGGTACGGCTGACAAAACGATTGCCTATGACAGTTCCTCTTTTTACCACGACTTTGCATACGGTTCTTATATACTGTACCAGCGCTGCCTTGAAATGGGAATTCCCACAGGCTGGAGGCCTTTTTACGGGTCGGATTATATGCTGGGCAATGATAAAGTAAAACAGGACAGCTGTATCCATTCCATGGCAGCCTGGTTATACACCCGGCTGAAAGCCAATGGCAATAAGGATCCGGAAGGTTATGCACGCTGGGAAAGCGAGATCCATATCTTCGACAGCCTGAATGTTACAGAAAAATATTCCGAGAAAGCGGTAATGTTCCTTGGCAGTTCCTCTATACGATTATGGAAACACATCAAGGAAGACCTGGGATACCCTTATATCATCCAACGGGGATTTGGCGGTTCCAACCTGGCTGATGTGGCGTATTTTACAAAACGAATTCTCTATCCGGTACAACCCAGGGCTCTTTTTCTCTATGTTGCCAATGATATTGTGGGCAATGCTAAGGACAAAACGCCTGACCAGGTGCTGGAACTCGTAAAATATATTGTGAAACTGGCCCGTGAAAAATATCCCGCCATGCCTATAGCCTGGCTGGCCATTTTCCCCAATGAAAGCCGGTGGAAAGTCTGGGAGAAGGTGAAGCAGGCTAATTGGCTTGTAAAGCAATTCTGTGAGAGCCAGTCCAATATTTTCTATATCGATTCGGCCGATAAATTTTTGGACGAAGACGGCAGGCCTATTGAAAAATATTACCGCGATGATAAGCTACACCTCACGAATGAAGGTTATAAGGTATGGGGAAGGAATATCGGCGGCCAGGTAAAAATGATTACACAATAAGTTACTTGAGTTCATCATTACCCTGTATAAAACAAAATGCCTCCCTGACCCTAATCTGGCCCTTGTTTGTTATGTAAGGTGAACTGTATGAGAGCATATTCTTATTAATTTATTTATTACACAATTTATTTTAGATTACTTGAATTGATAAAATGTATTTTTCCAAATCGTATTATTCGATAGTATTCGTGTAATTAATAAAAAAGAACAATTTCTATTTGTGAACGATGTTAATTATACAGCCAGTCAGTTAGCTGATAATTGTTGGTAAAATGCGAAAGTGGGGGTAGTTTGCCTTTAACATTGTAAATAAATATGGGCACTTTTGTATCATAAAGCGAGCCGTGACTGCGGTAGGTATCGGGCAGGGCCTCCGATTCAGTATCCAGTTCGCCGAAAACAGTGTTGCTGTCGCCCAGAACCACCAGGTCGCCTATGCGACTTGGCATCAGGTGAAATCGCCTGCTTGCGGCTTCCCGGGTAAGTACTTCATCCACACCCTTCAATTCTCTGATGGTGTGTTCCACTTTAAACAGGTCTGACAGCTGATTCAGGTAAACATAGGCAGTACCCCCGAAACCACGGTGGTGTTTGAAATATTTGTCCCGCTCCGGCGAAATGGCGATCCTGATGGGTGTATTCCTTTTTAAACAAGCCTTACCCAGATCCCAGCAAAAGCTCTTATGGCTCACTGTATGGTCCGCGGTGATCAGTATGGCGGCATCGGGAGCTGCTTCTCTGATCCGATGCAGGTACTGATCCATCCGGGCCAGGTATTCATTTTCTTCGGTAATGCCCGGAGCCCAGGTATGCATGGGGTAATCGGAGGGATGTATATAAATGACTTTTATACCCGTATCGCTTTTCAGGGTATAGAGAGCAGCTTCCATCAGCCAGTAATTGACATCGCGGCTGTATATATCAGGCGGCGTACCGATACGGTTTACCCATAGAGGTGAGGCCGTTTCAGGTGAGATGGTATCTGTCGTACCCCGGTGCAACAACCCGATGTTTTTTTTCTTACTTGCGAATAGTATGGACCTGGCACCTTGTTTCGCGGCCCTTTCAAAAAGGGTGGGTGCCAGTAATAAACTGTCATTTTCCATATATTCCTCCTCGCCTTTCTTCAGGTCAAAGTACGAGTTGCCTGTGATGCCATGTATATCAGGCAGTACACCTGTACAAATGGAGGCATTGTTCAGGTTGGTCACGGAAGGCATCAGGGAACTCACTACTTTATACATTCCGTGTTTTTCAATGTCATTCAGGGCAGGCATGGGGGTGCTGCGGTAATAATCTACCCCGAAACCATCGAACATAATGATGATAACGCGCTGGTGAGAGTTTGCATTGTTAGTTCGGGGTTCAGTTTTCCGGTATGCAGGCAAGGCAAATAAGATTAAGAAGGAAAGTGAAGAAAAAATAACTGTCTTCATGAGCTGTTATTACCAGGTAAGATAAAAAAATCCGGTTTCAATGATCCATGTCCCGACATAAGATAACCATATGTTTACATCGGCAAAAAGGGTTTCTGTTGAATTTTATTGCCTTTGCGTATATTGTCTTTTTTCATAAGCATTCAGTGCCTGAATTTCCGGAATCTTGAATGCTTCGGGTGTAAAGATATGGGCTTGTATACTTGCAATGGATCTGTTTCATTATAAAAAGGCAGACCTGAATGATGATATCGACGGCGTTTTAACCGTAGGAGATTTCTACAATCAGGGAAAGGGGCTGGGAAGCCATATGTTGTTTATTTAGTGTTACTGTTTTCTTGCCCTGGTCTGAGCCTTGTAATTAAATGTTCTACAACTTCCATAACATTAATATTTCAGGAAATGTATTGCTGAATAATACATAGGATGCCCTTCATTCAAACACCTTCTCTTCCCGTGTCAGCTGCCCGTTCTCGTTCATCCCTTCGATGATTACTTTCATTTTTTTGCAACGATCGCTATTGAAAACTGGAATGGTGATCCTACGTGTCTTGGTGTCCATGATCAGGAAGGGGTTCCAGTACAGGGTGGTACGGTAGTCGGGTATATCGGTATTGTTCTTTTCATAATCTGGCATATAGAACTGCCGGATGGCAGAATATCCATAGAGCGTCACCTGGTTAAGTCCCCTGATGGTGGGATCAGCGCCTCCGCCCTTTTTTGTATACACGGCTATGGCGCCACCCGCGCCTCCGCCCATGGCTCCGAAAAACGGGGGATCG
>JANYAL010000150.1 GCA_025361325.1 Bacteroidota bacterium | reverse complement strand
CCTCTCCTGGAATTACGCCTGAATTGCTCTTCCAGTTTTTCCTCAACCCTTTCTACTTTCTCCTTGATACCAGTAGGGTCAAATTTTGTATTTAAAGGCTCACCGTACATGGTGGTATTATCAATATCCGCCAGTTTGGGTGTAACCCGAACTAACTTACCTACAACCTTAACTACCTGGGAGTTTGTCTGTGCCATTCCAATTCCAGAAAACAGCAGCAGCGCCATTCCGGTAAATAATAACCGAGTAAAATTTTTCATATCTCTCTAATTTTAAGATTTACACAAACTTAATTAATAATTATCCATTACAAAATAAAAATACCCTTTTTTATGTTTCGGATCAGTCTATTCGCCGTTCCAATTAACTTTCACATGCCTGGAACCGGATTTATTACAAACAAGACAGAAACTGAACCTTAAAAGCTGCCCCCGACCCCGCGTTCACAGCCATCCATGACCGCCTGCCCCCTCAAATATGCTGAAATTGGTAAATCAATGAGATTTCTCTGAATGTGGCCTGAAAAAGAAAAATTGTTTTTAAGCAATGCAGGAACAACTTGAAATACCCCAGGGGAAAGCAGGTTTTTAATAACCGGATGGTTCCTGAAAAATTGTTCAGAAGAAACAAATATCCCTGAAAAGAGAAATTTCCCCATAATTAAGCCAGTTGGTTTTATATGAAATCACTTTTTTAGTTATCTAAAAAAGAAGGTTCTGCATTTGGATAATAGCCTTTAGGGTCAGTTGCGATGGTAACGGATTTTGTAAAATGGTTATACCATTCGTACAGGTACATACCTTGAACTACATACCTTACCGAACGTGAAAATTACGGAAAATTTTCAAAATGAGCCTGTTTTTTTGAATTTTTCTTTTACGTTATTTTCTTTTTTGCTGAATATGCATTCAAGCTTTATATTTTTAGAAACCCAACTGCAATGCGGGTTTCTGAAAACATCCCGGGGTAATTGTGGTTGGGTTGGGATAAATTGGTTTCTACGGCAGGCGAAACCTGGGGCCCGAGGCGATTGCCGTTTCCAGGGTATCCATGACTTTTCCTAATATAACCACCCGCAGGCCAGGGGCTACCCGGTTGCTTTTTACAGGTTTATCTGAGCACTTCGGCCCTGCCGGTCGCCAGCCGCTGGCCGTTCATATCCAGCAGCTCTATCCAATATACCCCAGGGCCTTCAATCTTGAGGTCGATATCCATCCTGCCATAGGGGGTAGACACAGCGTATGTATTGGTCAATATCTTCTGTCCAATTGCATTGTACACATTAATTGTTGACGGACCCGGATTGCCGGATGAGGGGTTGTACCTTACCTGGAACCGCCCATCATTGGGATTCGGGTAAATGAACACTTTACTCGTAACAGAATCATTGATATTCAGGAGGTTGGAGGTATTGACACATCCGTTCACATCCGTGACCTTTACCTGATATGATCCGAATCCATCCACATCCACCAACAGGGCAGCGGTATTAATGCCGGACACTACGCCCGCACTGCTATTCGATAAGAGGTTGCCGTTCCTGTACCAGGTATAGCTATTTGCCGCCGGTACAGATGTGGCAGACAGGGTCGACCGCAGCCCGGGTAACAGTTTCAGATACGGAGCGGCACTGATTGCCACCGCAGGCAGTGGATTCACCGTAAGGGTGCCGCTGGTAGAATTTACGGTGGCACAGGGGGCCAGGCCGGAAACCAGGCAACGATAGAGGCTGCCACTTAGAGCGGCGGGTGGGGCGGTGACAACAAGTGTACCGGAAGTGGCACCACTGTAGATGCCACTGTTGGCGATATTGGTGAAAGGACCGTTATTGGTGCTCACCTGCCACTGGTAGGCCAGGGTGGTACCGGTTGCGGATACACTGAAACTAGCCGCCTTGTCTGCACAGATCACGGCATTGCCCGGCTGGGCTGTGATGACAACCGGCGCATACACCGTCAGCACCGCCGCATTGCTGTTCACAGCGGCCACACAGCCGTTTACCACACAGCGGTACTGGTACCCGTTCATTACCAGGCCAAGGCCCGTTAGCGTTAGTGTATTGGATGTGGCACCCGCGTATACACCACCGTTGGTAATATTGTTCCAGGCATTACCGCCATTGGTGCTCTCCTGCCACTGGTAGATGATGGGAGGAGTACCCGTAGCCGTAACATTGAAAACAGCATTGTTCCCGGCACAACCGGATAGGCTGGAGGGCTGCGCCGTGAGGGTTTGGCCGGTACAGGCATTCGGCGGCAATATCGTGGTGAAGGTGTCGCGGTAAAACAGTCGGGTACCAGTGGCGTTGAAATAACTGGTACGCATATTCACTTCTGCCATGTTCTGCAGCAGGATATCGTCCACAAACCATCCCGGGTTGGGGGCGGGATAGGCCGTATTATCGTCTGAGGACATACGGAAACGGAAGCGGGCATTCTGTCCCGTGGGGATCATCCGGAGTTTGGTCTGGATCCACCCCCCACTGGTACCTGTGAACGCCGCACGACCTGCCAAGGGATTGGTACCCCCCACACCGCCGCTGTAGCCGTTGGTGGTCATATATGTTCCCATATCATTCCAGGTAGTGCCGCCGTCTGGGCTCATCTCCACCACACCGCCGTCCCATCCGGTTTCGCAATTATACAGGTGCCAGAAACTCAGGGTCGGGGGTGTAGCCCCGGTAGCTACCGGGCTTGTTGTAGAAACACGGAAATCAGTAATGGCTGTTGCATTGTCTACGCCATAAAAGGAATTAGGTGCGCTGTGGTTGCTGAGCGTTGAACTTACCCAGTTGGAAGATCCGGTGCCGGTGGTGGCCGCCCAGCCGGCTGGGATGCCTGAACCGGCTACGGACTCATTGAGTGTGGTAGTAGTAGCAAAAAAAGCACCGTTGTTGATGTTCACAGTGAACTGGTATATGCCGGCCTGTCCGGCGCTCAGGTTAACTGTCCAGCTAACCACCCGGTTGCCTGCATTATAGGTGCCGCCGTTTGTGGCGCTCACGAAACTTACATTAACAGGTAGTGTATCTGTAACCAGAAAGTTGTTGATGGGCACACATCCTGTATTGTTCACTGAATTAGTATACGTGATGTTCTGGCTTTCAGGCACACCGGCAGCGCCGCTCTGGGTAAAGGCAATATCTGAACGCAGGGCATTGCAGTCACCGATCTTGAACTGCACCACCTGGGTGGCCCAGGCAGTATTGCCGTTTCCGTACATAGCGGTCATCCAGAACAGGGAATCATTCACCTTGTCTGCGGTAACATCATTATAATCACCCCAGCGGTTGGCAAATGTACCGTAGGCGGTTCCCGCCCGGGCATTCACTTCGGCAACCGACATGGTACCCATCACATCCCCAGCATTCCTGCCTGTAAAGGCAATGGAACCATAACTGGTGGTACCGCTTTTATTGAAACCAAGGGCAATCTGCCCCTTGCTGTTAATGTTGATGCTTCCCATCCAGCGCCAGTCATTGTCCGGCGCATAGGTGGATTGCTGAAAAATGCTCCAGGCCGCGCCCGACTTCCGCAGTTCATACCAGCGGATACCCGCTTTTGCCGGCTGGCCGGTACCTGCATTGGCATCCACGGTATAATTCAACACCATCGATTCATAGCCGCCGAAATTGCGGTAGTTGACCCGGTTCATGATGCGGTCATCCAGTCCGTCGTACCCGTTGCCGGAAGCGGAAGGGATGCAGTTCCTGCCAGGGCAGAACTGAGTCTTGTATGGGGCGGTCACCAAAGCCTGGGCATAGGTTAGGGTTGTATTGGCCGGTACGGCGAAGTCAGGCGTGAAGTTCATCATGCCGATGCTGTCCAGGGCACCCGGGTTGGGGTTGAAATCATTGTCGTTATAATACATGAAATGGCCCACCGTACCGGTACTGGATGGCGCAGCAGAGCCATTGCTGATATTCACAGGGGCGCAGTAAAAGGGGAGGCGGTAGCGCTGCAGTTCCGCGGTGGGGTCGCCGGCCAGCATTTTTGTCTTGTTCATGGCCCATACCGAGGATCCCAGGTAGGCCGATCCCGCTGTATTGAAGTCGTTGGTGCTGGCATATAACACATTCGGCCAAACGCCGTAGTGCGGGTAATCGGGAAAAAAGGAAACATCGGTGAATTTATACACATACCATCCCGCGGTTGGATCCGGGGTCTGCGAAACGAAGACCACCAGCGAATTTATATTGGAGCCGCCGATACGGGCAAACTCGGTGAGCATATACCGGTCGGCGAAAGGATCGTATATGGCGATGGGGTCGCCTGAACCGGAATAGCCTGCTGTGCCCACCAGGGTGGTCATATAGATCTGTGCCAGCACCTGCGTTCCGTTACGGTCCCATATCTTGAGGTAGGAACCCGAGCTGCCATTGATCATCTGTATGACGTGGTTGGGCCCGGCACACATATTTGGATCGGCCGGGGCCACATTCGTAAATCCCATGCCTGCAAAATTCTGTGTGATCACCCCACCGGAGAAATTGTTCGGTCCGGGACCAGTACCGATGCGTTGTACAACAGGATCGGGCAGCACCTTATGCGAATACTGCACCTTTGGCATTTCTTCATTATCCTCATTGATGCCCACCACCCGGTCGCGGATGCGGGAGATGGCCGGCACAAAGCCTTCCGGGGCTTTGTAATCCCTGAGGGAAGGAATCACTTTGATCAATTGCCCTTCCGAAACAACCGGGTTCCTCAGTTGTGCCTGTGCATAAGAGAAAGCCAGGCTGCCGGGGAATGCAAAAAGAAAAGGCAGTAACCTGGAGACCAGGGTTGAACAGTTATGCGCAGCGAATCGGATCATATTGATATAAGATTTGTTATTAATTTCCTGGTTCGTACCAGCCGATGTTGACATGCAGCTTGGCACACAGAGTGCTTTTGTACCCCAAACGATAAGCTAAACAACTTAAGTATATTGTCTGTTTTCATCCTTCTTTATACGCAACCACTCAAGGCCCTGGGGCATATCATAGGAGGCAGGAACATGAACCATTCTTTGCAGGGATACAGGATCATAAACAGTAAAAAAACGATTATGTTCAGCAGAGACTTAACTCCGTTTCCACGATATGAATTCAGGAAACATAAAAGTAATTGATTTTCCATAAAACGTGGGTAAACAGGCCCTTATTTTCATCCGTAAAATGGCATTTAATACCCCTATTTTTTTGTGAAGCAAATGGCAACCCCTACCTTTGCAGCCTGAAAAATTGCCCCTTTAATAAAAATACTTTAATTAAACTGTTATGGTAGAGATCAAACCAGATGAAATATCAGCAATACTACGCCAGCAACTCAGCAATTTCAATGCATCAGCAAGCCTGGAGGAAGTTGGAACGGTATTGCAGGTCGGCGACGGTATCGCCCGGGTATATGGCCTGAATAATGTTCGCTCTGGCGAACTCGTGGAATTTGATAACGGCGTCAGGGCCATTGCACTTAACCTCGAAGAAGATAATGTGGGGGTAGTGCTGATGGGCGACAGCAGCGAAATAAAGGAAGGTGATAAAGTGAAGCGTACCGGCCAGATCGCCTCTATCAAAGTAGGCGAAGGCATGAGCGGAAGGGTAATCAACACCCTGGGCGAACCAATCGACGGCAAAGGGCCGATCCAGGGCGACTTGTATGAAAT
The DNA here is from genome assembly GCA_025361325.1 of Bacteroidota bacterium. Classification (GTDB taxonomy): domain Bacteria; phylum Bacteroidota; class Bacteroidia; order Chitinophagales; family Chitinophagaceae; genus Ferruginibacter. The sequence goes on along the minus strand of JANYAL010000150.1, from coordinate 231 downwards.
GCCTCTGGAACGCAAAGCTCCCGGCGTTATCTTCCGTCAGCCTGTAAAAGAACCGCTGCAGACCGGTATCAAGCCAATCGATGCTATGATTCCCATTGGACGCGGACAACGCGAGCTCATCATCGGCGACCGCCAGACAGGAAAAACATCCATTGCCATCGACACCATTATCAACCAGAAAGAATTTTACGATAAGGGCCAGCCCGTTTATTGCATTTATGTAGCCATCGG
>JANYAL010000105.1 GCA_025361325.1 Bacteroidota bacterium | reverse complement strand
ACTTTGCCCAGGTTCCGTACATAACTGGTATACATATAGGGGTCGAGGCTCACATTGGAACCCAGGGCATTCTTCCAGGCCAGGGTGATACGGCTGCCGGGTAGAAAATCCCAGGTATAGAACATATCCACATTGAAGGTATTAAAGTCGATGTTTCGCCCGTTGATAAAGGGGATATCGGTCCAGTAGCCGTCGGGCTTCAGGTTGTAGAAATTGGTATTGTTGAGGATGGACCAGTAATGCCTTACCCGTACCATCCAGTTCATTCTTTCATTGAAATTGTATTGACCGGTCAGGATAGCTGTATTCCTTTTCACATCGCGGCGCGATATCACCGGCGAGCCGTTGGGATTGTTGAAGAAGGCCCAGCCCCAGTTTCCCTTGTCTTGTTCCACTGTTATGCTGGTGCTGAGCTGGAATTTATTGCTGAAGCGGTAGCGCAGACCCACAATGGTATTCCAGTACGGGTCTTTGGGCTGGGGTGACAGGGCCCCTTCGACCTGGTAATTGAATAATAATTTCTTCCGGCTGTCGGAACTGCCAAAGATGCTAAGGTCATATGAGGGGGGACGCATAAGAAAATAACCATTGTAGACCGCGGAGTTCAGAAAAAAATCTTTTGACCATTTCGGGCTGGTGGTGAGTTTAAAACTGATGTCCCAGAAATTCCTGAACCAGAAATAAGCCACGCCTGAGAGGTTTAAATTGGTCCAGGTATAGGGCTTATACAGGTAATTATCTCCAACATCCAGCTTATAAGTATGGTTCAGGAAATACCGGGTGGGTTTAAGGAGAGAATAACTGACTGAAGCGTTATAACTGACCGCATTATTATTTAGCAGAAAACCCAGGTCATTGGGATCATAGGTATTGCTTTTAACTGACAAACCAGTGCTGAAATGTAGCAGCCCGCTCACTTTTCCAACACTGGCAACGGCATTATATCCATTCTTGCTTCCATTTTTCCCCCATATACTACTGTACCGGCCGGCAGCGGTAACATTATACAGGTTCTTTTTATCAAATACCGAAACATCGAGACTGCTCACATTGGCGTTACGGGTATTACCCTGGCGAAGCACATTGGTATTGGTGAAGGTGACCGATGAACGGTTCTTCAGTGCCTGGTCCAGTACTATTATATTATAATTGGTAAAGGGTTCGGTGCGAATGGAAGAGTCCCTGCCGGTGGTGAGGTTCTGCACATCGGCATACATGGGCACGGAAGCCGCATTAAAGATACCGATGCCCAGTTTGCCTTTTGTACGGCCCGAAAATTTGGATGCATTGTACAGGTTGGTGATACCGGGGTTGCAGACGATCCGGTAATTGGGATCATTGCCGAATCTGTTCAGCACGGCAGCGGATCCGCCCGGTGCAGCCCCTACCCTGCGTGAATAGAAGATACCAGCCTTATTGAACAATTCCGTGCCTTCGGTGAAGAAGGGCCGGTAATCATCGAATTTCACTTCAAAAGGGGTGAGGTTGAGCAGGGTGTTATCGCTCTGTACCTGGGCAAAATCGGGAACCAGGTTCATGTCGAGGGTAAAGCCTTCGTTGAGGCCGTACTTCACATCCATCCCCCCGCTCTTAAGCGTTTCCGTTACATTGCCTTTGGCGGTAGGGGATGCGCGGAAACCGCCGGACACAAAGGGTTGCAGGGAAAGCCGCAGCGGCGGTATAATATTGGAAAGCCCCAGCCAGTCGCCCCACTGGTTGATGTCGCCTGCGATATTCGGATTCTCGGGGTTCCAGATGCTGGTCTCATAATCACTGCGTTCAAAGCGGGCAAAATTCAATCCCCAGTTCTGAAAGGGGTTCCTGGAAAAGCGGATGGCACTGAAGGGGATACGGATCTCGGCCACCCAGCCATCAGCCCTGATGCTGGTCTTACTTTCCCAGACTGCATCCCAGGACACATCGAACACGTTGCCGCCAACGTTGGTGCCGTTCTGCGATTCACGTGCATCGCCCTGTACGCCGGCCGCTGTTACCCTGAATACAAAGGCATTCTGGCGTTCGTGGTATGTGTCCAGTCCTACCAGAAAATAGTCCACATCCTGCTGGGAGATCACATCGCGGGCGGTGAACTGTTTGCGGATCTTTGCCGGGTCATCATAAAGATAAGCACCCACGTATACCGCGGTGTTGTCATACAGAATCCTCACTTCTGTGCGGTGTTTGCTGGGATGCCCGAAATCGGGGCTCGATGTGATGAAACCACTTACAGGCGTAACTTTCTTCCAGGCGTCCTCATCCAGGTTGCCGTCGATATTGATATGCTGGCTGATCCTGACTGCGGGGATACTTTTCACCTGGGCGAATGTAAATGATACGATAAAGGATAAGATATATGTAAAGTATGTCCGCAAATGCGATGTAAAATAGTACGTATCAAATATAATGGATTAATCTGCATTTGGGAAAAAGTTGATGAAGTTTACAGCGTTGAATGGGTTTACGGATGGAGCGGTTTGATAAAGCGGGGTAGTCAAAATTGTTAATCGCTTTTCGACTGTAACAGCATTGTTAACTTGATCAAGTTTTTTTATCAGATCAACCGCCTGCACCTCCCCCTCAGATCCCCCTCCGCTTCATTTCTTTTCTTATAAATTCCAGTTCCTTGCCGGTTTGGCCGGACATGGAACTGTTTTCCTGTGCACGGCGCATGAGGTAGGGAACAACGTCCTTAATGGGCCCAAAGGGAAGGTATTTACTGACGGAACACTCCGACCTGGCCAGGTTGAAAGTGATATTGTCGCTCATGCCGTAGAGCTGGGAGAAGTGCACGTGTGCGTGGTGGTGAGGAAGCCCCATTCTATCCAGCAGCTGTGTCGTGTAGAGGTTGCTGTACTCATTGTGCGATGCCACCATGAGGGCGATACCATCCAGGTGCGCGGTGCAGAATTCCACTGCCTCGTTGTAGTCGCGGTCGCAGGCTGCCTTATCTGCATGTATAGGTGAGGGGTAGTTCATTTGTACAGCGCGCAGTCTTTCCTTTTCCATGTAGGCGCCGCGCACCAGTTTGGCCCCGAGTATGAAACCACGTTCTACTGCCGCCGAATAGGAGTCTTTGAGGAAGGAAAGCCTGTCGTGGCGGTACAACTGCAGGGTATTGTACACCACGGGCCGATCCTTGTTGAACATATCCATCATGATGAGGGTGAGTGCGTCGATGGGTTCCTGTATCCAGCTGTCCTCCGCATCAATGAGCACGCCTACTTTTTTTGCGGCACCATTCCCGCATACCTGGTGCACGCGGGTGCGTATGTTATGCCATTCGGTCTTTTCATCAGCCGTAAGTTTTTCAACAGCGGCCAGGTACCGCTTGATGAGGGTGCCGCTTTCGGCACGCATGGCGGCATCCACCTTCTCCAGGAGCGCGAAACGGGCAAAGCCAGTGACCTTTACGCTCATAAAGGGTATGTTTGGTTGTGTGGAGGCGTAGTCAATGACCTGGATGAACTGGTCGCGGGCATGTTCAAAATTGGCTTCGCCTTCCTTCCCTTCCACGCCATAATCCAGGATGACCTGTACGTTGTGACCGGCGAGTGTATCGGCTACACGGGCTGTTTCCTGGAGGGTTTCGCCACCCACAAACTGCTGAAAGATGGTGCGGCGGATCAAAGTGCGGGTAAAGGGGATATGCCAGCGTATGGCCAGGGGGGTGAGCTTCAGGCCCATTTTTACTATCCAGGCCTTGCCCATAATACCATAAAGAAAATTCGCCTTTTTTAACTGTTTGTCGGATTTAGCTGCAAAAGCGATCTCCGTATTTTCAAAGGAGATAGTAGGGGTTGTTGTTGTATCCATATATCGGCAATTGGTGCTTCGAAATTCGACCAAGCAGAACGATCTGCCAAATATTAAATGATGATTTTAGTCATGGGGCGTAGTGGTTAGTTCAGTGTGGCGGGTTCATAGTTTTCAGTTATGTATAAAATCTGATTATCTGAAGAGGAACTTCCTGCTACTTTTGAACGGATTGGGTGAGGACGTTTTAAAATGGTTATCCGTTGCAGTTTTGCTTATTATTACCGGACCCTGATTATTTGAGATCAACCCTGGCCCGAAGCTCATCGTTGGTAGTTATTCTTTCAGGCTTATACCTTGCAGCTTCTCCCCACTGCTTTCTTTCTATCTTTACAAAAAAACAGTAATGACAAAGAAAGCCTCCGACTCCCTGGTACAAATGACGGAACTGGTACTTCCAAATGACACCAATACCTTCGGGAACCTGATGGGCGGCCGGCTGATGTACTGGATGGATATTGCTGCTGCCCTGGCGGCCATGAAACATTGCGGGGCGCCGGTAGTGACGGCATCGGTAGACAATATTTCCTTTGAGAACCCCATCAAACTGGGCAACGTGGTGCATATTGAGGCCAAACTCACAAGGGCTTTCAAAAGCAGTATGGAGATACACCTGAATGTTTGGGGAGAGGATGCCATCCAGCAGTTCAGGTATAAAAGCAATGAGGCCTATTACACTTTTGTGGCGCTGGATCCCACCGGAAAACCCAGAACAGTGAATGAACTGATTCCCGAAACGGAGGAAGAGAAAAGGCTTTTTGACGGGGCATTGAGGCGCCGGCAGCTTCGCCTGGTGCTTGGCGGCAAGATGAAAGCCGAGGATGCGGGTGAGTTGAGGGCATTATTCTTGAAAGAGTAGGTTTGTTCCTGGATTGCAGATCATCGCATTCACCCTCAATCTAAAGCGAAAATACCGTGCATTATTCCATTGAAACTACGAAGTACCAATTACTAACTATAAAATAAGAACCAGGTACTAAGATTTAATTTGCTCTATTGCCACCATTACCTGTTCCAGTATATTCTCTGTACTGTCGTCATAATTGATAACCAGTGGTTCCTTGAAGTTCACGGAAAGGCGGGTTCCCCGCTTTTTAAGCTTCAGTCCTTTTTTGTCGAATGCGGTGCGGAAGCCATCTATCACCACGGGGATCACGATGGGCCGGCATTGCCGGATTATGAAGGCTGTTCCCTTACGGCCGGGTGCAAAGGGGGTGGTGGTACCCTGTGGAAAAGTGATGACCCAGTTGTGTTCCAGGGCCTGGGTTATCTTTCGGGTATCGCCGGGGTCGAGTCCGCGCCTGGATTCCCCGCTTTCCGAATTCCAGGTACGCCGGACCGTAATAGCGCCCGCCCGCCTGAACAGGCGGCTCACCCAGCTGCGCTTCATAGTCTCCTCGGCAGCCACGAAATTCACACGGGTAAAGGGAAGCATGAGGTAGTAGGGAATTCCGAGTCCCCTTTTCTTGCCCCATTTCACCGCACAGAAGATATGGAGGAAGGTGATCACATCGGCAAAATAGGTCTGGTGGTTGCTTACGAACAACACATTCCTTTTGGGCAGACCGTGCAGTCGTGCCATACCCCTCACCTGTATCCTGTTGTAGATGTTCAGGCCCGGGTAGGTGAATAGCCCGATACCGGCATAGAGCAGCCCTTTGATAAATCGTGATCCTTTGAAGGAGGACAGCCAATTCTTCATGCTTGATTCATATGGTTTTGGAAGCAGGGCCTATCACAATGTATAAAAGTTTGGCGGTAATTGATAAACAGGCTGTTTCTTGTGTTGTAAGTCCCAAGGTTTAATGTCTTCATATAAAGGCAGATGGGTTCGTCAAAATGTTTAAAAAAATGAAAAAACAAATTTACCGGTTCATGTAAAAAAAATCATGGATATGCTGTTGCCGGGAATGAAACCCCGAAGCCAGACCACAAGGTTCGTGAGGTGTTGCCCGCCCTGTTTAATGCCTGCAAATCAGTTTACATGGATTAGCCTTTAAAATATTATGTAATTATTTAATAAAATGATTCGTGTATGAAAAAATAGTTGCATTTCCTGCAGCGCATTGTTGATTGCAGGGGTCCATTAAAAAATTATATGAATTTGTTTAATTTTAAGTTAAAGTTATTACCTTTAGCTCTTGATGCCTTGTAATGTTATCTTCATAACATGGTACTGTAAATTTCCAAAACATGCTCTGGCATGCCAAAAACTAAAACTAATTTTATGCAAAGAACAACTACTTTAAAAGATTTTAAGGTGTTTATGCTCAAATCGTTTCTGACGATCCTTGTTATGGGTATTTCATTTCAGGTATCGTTTGCACAGAAACAGACTGAAAACCCGGCTACCTTAAAAGTCGGTGTGAACAATACTTTACTGACGCCTACTAAATCAGTGAATTCCAGACAGGCACCTGTTAGTGCATCAAACAATAATATACAAGTTACAAAATGGGGGAAGGGCGTAACCCCGGGTACTGCCAACCAGACAAGTACCATCCGGGTTCTTGATGCCAATAAGATCGTGACTGTTCCCAACAAGCCGGTCACTACGCTCCAGCCAACTCAAACGAATACCATCACCAGGCAGGGATCATTGGTGGAAAACCCCAATGGCTCCAATGATGTACCGGGATTTGTTGACATTCCGGCCAATAAAACAAAAGGCACCGGCAAACAGAACCAGATAGGCCCCAACAATCCTACTGATGTATGTACCTATACCGGTAGCCTGGTTGCAGGACATGGTGTATTAACCAACGGCCGTATTGGGAGAAATGCCGTCGCATCATCCTGTGCCGCTCCAAAGACCTGTCCCGGGCCGCTGGGCGCAGGGCCATTTTTTTATGACCTGTATACCCTTAAGAACACCACCGGCGCTTCACAATGTGTAACGATATCTTATGTATCGGATGGAGCTTCGGGCGACTGTATAGCTACGGCCTACCTGGGTTGTTTTGTCCCGACCAATATCTGCACCAACTACCTGGGTGATGGCGGATCAAGCTCAAATGCCGGAGGTACTCCGCTTTCCATGTCCGTTACTGTTCCCGCGGGGGGCGTGTTAACCATTAACATGACACAGATCAGTGCTCCCTGTCTGCATTATACACTCGTCGTTACGGGGCTACCCTGTACTCCAATCGTGCCACCCACTTCTTCCATATTGAGCCAGGTTGCCGGTACACCTATAGCTACTACATTAATCAATGAAAGCTTTGACAACCCCGCTTTACCTGCCAACTGGGCTCAGCAGAATTTGAGTAACCCATTAGGCACTGGTACTTTTTCCGATTGGTTCCAGGGTACAACAGCCGGAACTTTCCCGCCGAATTCAGGCGCTGACTTCAGAGGAGCTACCTACTTGAGCGGTTCAGGCGTTGCCACACTTAGCAACTGGTTATTTACACCTTCGGTGAATTTACGCAACGGGGATCAATTCTCTTTCTATACAAGATGTTTTATAGCTGTACCGGAAAGAATGCAGGTTAGGATGAGCACAAATGGTACCAGCACCAATGTGGGTAATACAGAATTTAGTGTGGGCGACTTCCAGACCTTATTACTTGATATCAATCCAAGTTTAAATCCAGCCGGATACCCGACTGCATGGACTCAGTATACGGTCACCCTATCTGGTTTGCCGGCTACTGGTGTATCTGGCCGTCTTGCCTTCCGGTACTTTCTTGCAAACTCAGGACCAGGCGGACCCAATGGTTTCATGATTGGTGTGGATGATGTACTATACCAGACCTTCAGTCCCGGCCCTGTTACTACCTGCGTAGGATCTGTGGCCAACCTGAAAGTAGATATATCCGGCGGTGCATCTCCCACGTATGATGTAACAATACACCCATCTGTTGGTGCTAATTTTACGGTTGCGGGTTATACCAGCGGTGATAATATTCCGGTTACACCTGTCGTTACCACTACCTATAATTTGGTCACTGTTTATCCTTCAGGTACCTGTGTAGCCGGAACCGGTAACGCAGGCACACCAACCATAACAGTTGGTGCGGGAACCATACCATCTGTATTAATAGCAGCTAATCCTGATGCACCGCTTTGTGCCGGTGATCCAACTCTATTGACGGCCAGCTTCGGAACTGTATCGCCTCCGGGCGTTCTGTATTCGCAGGTCTTCGGCGGTGCGCTTCCGGATGGATTTGCCTCTCAACAGTTTGAAGCAGCATTTACTGCTTTCAACTGCCAGGGCGGGGATGACTTTACGGTTCCTGGCGGTTCCGTATGGACTATCACTTCTTTGACAGCTCAAGGGTTGGCTACTTCCGGCGGAACACCTACCGGCATAAATGTATTCTTCTACTCCAATTCTGCCGGAAACCTTCCGGGTGCGCTTGTAACCTCATACCTTAA
>JANYAL010000103.1 GCA_025361325.1 Bacteroidota bacterium | reverse complement strand
TGCTGGGTTGTGCATCCCTGGGTGGCAGGGGCCTGGTTTCCATTTCGCCGATCATTTATAATAACCCGGGCTGGTTATGCGATGACAAAAGGAGGAGCCTCTTAACCATTTCCGGCCTCAATAGTGCGGGTTCACAAAGTTATTTCACCACCAAGTACCGCGATTATGCAGCTTCGGGCGACTATGCCCCCCAGATCCGTTTTGCCGAAGTGTTTCTTACCCTGGCTGAGGCAGAAGCAAGGGTAAACGGAGTTACCCAACGTGCTGTTGACCTGTTGAATATGGTAAGGAACCGTTCTCTTAATACACCCATTACCCAGCAGTTTACCCTATCTAGTTTTGCAAATCCCGTTGCACTTATTTCGGCCATATTACTGGAAAGAAGGATTGAATTACTGGCAGAAGGAAGACGCTGGGGTGATATCAGCCGTTTGGCAAATGATCCCAATTATACCACGGGCGGTATTCCAGCCAAAGCACTTAACGGAACAACAGGTCTGGGTTTCTATAACTGTGGTGCCGGCTACACACCCGGTCAGGCAGGTATACCTTACAGTGATTACCGTTTCCTGTGGCCGATACCTTCTACGGAGATCACCACCAATCCAATCATCACACAGAATCCCGGGTATTAAAATATAGTTATTCTGATTATAAGAACGCCCCCGATACCATCGGGGGCGTTCTTATAATATAAAGCGCCCGATGTTATTTTAGTACTTCATTCAGTTTCTGGGTAAGTGCTTCACCCCTCAATTCAGTTGCCAGGATCTTGCCCTGCGGATCTACCAATACATTGTAGGGTATGCCATCAAAGCCATAGAGGCCTACTGCGGCACTGTTCCATTGTTTCAGGTCGCTTACCTGTTGCCAGCTCAGTTTGTCATCTGCAATGGCTTTAAGCCAGGCTGCTTTATCATTGTCAAGGGAAACGCCCAGTACAGTAAAGTTCTTGTTTTTAAATTTATCATAAGCCGCTACAACATTTGGGTTCTCTCCGCGGCAGGGCCCGCACCAGCTTGCCCAGAAATCAACCAGTACATATTTGCCCCGCAGGCTGCTGAGTAAGAACGGTTTGCCGTTCACATCATTCATGGTAAAATCGGGTGCCATACTTCCCTCCTTTGGCGAATGACTTTTTACCTCTTCCTGTTGTTTCAGTTGTACCAGCATGGCATTGTATTGTACCACTACGGAAGCAATGGCTTTGTGATTGGGGAAACGACCTGTTAATCCATTCACGGATTGTTTCAGGGACTGCGGATCGATATCCCGTGTATAACCCAGTGCAAATAGCGCCATCACCGGGTTTGACGTAGTGTCAATATACCTGGTGATGTAATTCTGATACCTGTTGGTCACTGTCTCCAGATCTGAAGTCTTAATTGCCATGATGCTGTCCGGGATCTTAGAAGTTCTTCCGGAATCTACAATTGCCGAGCGGAACGAAATCATTGTTCTTTGAGAATCAATGCTCACGATGAAATGCTTTAATGCTTCGTTGGCAGGCGTATTGAACACCGGGCCTTTCAGGCTTCGGTCATTCATATCTGCAGAAAAGGATATGGAGGAATTGTCGTTGATAAAAATGAAACCGGTATTTCCATTTTCAAGCCTTATGCGGTATAGTCCCTGTTCGGGTGCCATGGCAGAAAGGGAAAACCTTCCGTTCCTGATATTAGACGTATCAAGCACTTCAGGATCCTTCTGGCTGAAGAACAGTTCTTCGAGGTATATTTTCTGGTCGGTTGTGTTTTTAATTTCACCATTCAGTGTGAATCTGCCAACTTCCTTTCTGCTGTTGCAGGAAAAAAGGACAAGAGACAGCAGGACGGGTACTATAATTCTTTTCATTATTCAGTTGTTTAGTTTTTGTTCAAGCATTTTATTCACCAGCTGCATATCTGCTTTTCCTTTACTGAGCTTTTTTACCTCACCGGCAAACAGCCCGATCAGGCCTTTTTTACCTTTCTGGTATTCAGCCACTTTATCGGGCATTTTGGCGATAGCTTCATTTACCCATGCAACAATGGAAGCATTGTCATTTTCCTGCAGGAGGTTATAATTAGTTGCGATCTGCATCGGGTCAGTTCCGGGTTTATTCAATAATGCCTGGAATATCCTGGCTGAAGCGATACCGTAACTCAATTTTCCCTCATCCACCAGATTGATCAGTGAAGCGATCTCAGCTGGCTTCAATGAAAATTCATTTATGCTGAGCTGTTTCTCATTGAGATGGTTCCTGACCGGTCCAAGCATCCAGTTTGCTGCTGCCTTAAAATTCGGGGTATGTTCAATGACGGCTTCAAAGTATTCGGCCTGTTCCCTATCGTCACAGATCACGGAAGCATCATAGGAAGAGAGGAGAAGATCATTCCTGTACCGTTGTTGCCTGGTTTCGGGTAGTTCAGGAAGGTTGTTCTTAATGCTTGCGAGGTATAGGTCCGTAAGAACAAAAGGTGTGAGGTCGGGTTCAGGAAAATAGCGGTAATCATCTGCATCTTCCTTGTTACGCAGCGAAAAGGTGGTTTGGTGAACTTCGTTGAAACTCCTGGTTTCCTGTATGACCGGCTGGGCTGATTCAACAAGGCCAATTAGCCTGTTAATCTCAATATCGATGGCTTTTTTTGCATTCCGAATGCTGTTGAGGTTCTTTACCTCTACCCGGGTACCGAGGCGGGGATCTCCCATTAAACGGATAGAGATATTGGCATCGCACCGCATGCTCCCTTCTTCCATATTGCCATCACAGATGCCCAGCCACCGGACCAGTCTTCTTAATTCCGTGATATAGGCAAATGCTTCATCGCTGCTGTGTAAAGCCGGCTCGCTTACAATTTCCAGCAAGGGCACGCCAGCCCGGTTAAGGTCAATGGATGTGTGTTCAGAATCAAAATCATGTAAGCTTTTACCAGCGTCCTCTTCAATATGAATACGGTTGAGGGGTATATCCCGGGATATGTTTCCAACTTTTATTTTCACATGTCCATTTCGGCAAATGGGTGTAGTGTGCTGGGAAACCTGGTATCCTTTGGGCAGGTCGGGGTAAAAGTAATTTTTACGGGCAAAATAATTCTGTTGTTCTATATCGCAACCCAGGGTAAGTCCCAGTTTTAAAGATTGCTCGATGACCTTTTTATTCATCATGGGCAGGGTACCCGGGTGTGCCAGGGTAATGGGACTGATATGGGAATTGGGGTCATTGCTAAAAGCCGCGCTATCGCTACAAAATAATTTGCTTTTTGTTAGCAGTTGAACATGAACTTCCAGACCAATCACCGCCTGGTATTTATCTTGTTGGGTCACGGGTGCAAAGGTAAGTAAAAAGGCGTCTGACGCTTGGGTATCGTCAGGACGCCTTTAACCTTATTCGCATGGCTATAGATTCGCTGTTTTCAGTTTTTTAGGAATCCTGATGTCGAAATTCATTTCTGATCCGTTACGTTTTCCCTTCATGTTATAGGAGGGTTTGTCCTGGTTCTCATGAAGTTGCTCTCTTGCCTCATCGGTATTGCTCACTTTTTTGCCGCCCACTTCTGTTATGATATCCTCTTTTTTGAGTCCTGCTTTTTCGGCGGGGGAATCCTTATCCACGTCAAGCACCTTTACCCCGGAACCATCTTCTGTATCCTGTATCTTAAGACCCAGTTTTTGTTGGCGGGGAAACATGTTGCCAAACACCTCAAAATTATTCTCCCCGTCTTTATTTTCCCACATATTCATATTTGGCATGGACCGTACATTTGGTGTTATAGGGGTCCTGGGAATCGTAAATCCCCTGGGTATTCCTTCCGGTGTATTGAAGGCAAAGCTCATTGAGCGGGATTCTTTTCTTTCTCCCAGGGTGGTTTTTGCAGTCAATTCCTGCCCGTCTCTTTTATAATAAACCGTTACCTCATCTTTAGGTTTGAATGTTCTAACGGTTTCTGATAAGGATTCCGGACCTTCTATTTTCTTATCATTGATCCTGGTGATGATATCACCTGTCTTGAGGCCGGCTTTTTCTGCAGCGCTTTCTTTGGTTATCTGCGATATTTTTGCTCCGCCATTGTTCTCGTCAGCGGAGACACCATCCGTAGTGACACCCAGGAAGGCATATGATTCTCCCTTGTCATCGCTGTTCCAGTTGAAATTCTTCATGAAGTCTCCTGAAGGAACATCAAAATCAAAGGCCTTTGATCCGTTCTTATCCCAGATGGTGATCTTTCTTTTGTTGATAGTAATATTATCATCTTTAAAATCAGACAGGGGCTTACCATTGATGATCACTTTATCGCCATTGATCTCAATGTTGATCTTTATATCCTTGTCGCCTTTTTTACGGATGATTATTTCTTCTGATTGTTTCTTATCATTTAAATCCCTGATCTTTTTATCCAGTTTAAGTTGAATCTCATCCTTTTCTTTTTGCTTTTCATCCTGTGCCTTAACCTGCATGGAGGAGGCCATAAGGAACATTACAGTTAGTGCGAATAGTATCTTTTT
>JANYAL010000101.1 GCA_025361325.1 Bacteroidota bacterium | reverse complement strand
TAGTTGATGGTTTGTAGTTTGTGGTTGTGAAGCGTATCCGGATGAAGACCGTATTTGTGTTTAGAAAGAATGCCGGAAAACATTTTTTTAACCGTAACCATCCCAAAAAACCACAAACCACAAACCCAATACTTCAAACTACTCCAACAAATCCGGCCTTCTCTCCGCAGTACGTTTCACCGCTTCCTCCTGCCTCCACTCCTCAATGCGTTTATGATTGCCGCTCAATAATATATCGGGTACTTTCCATCCGCGGAATTCTTCAGGGCGGGTATATACGGGCGGGGCCAGTAAATTATCCTGGAAGGAGTCGGTGAGGGCGGAGGTCTCATCATTGAGCACGCCCGGTATCAGCCTGCCAATGGCATCGGTAAGTACCGCAGCTGCCAGTTCTCCCCCGCTCAATACATAATCCCCGATAGAGATCTCCCGTGTTATGAAATGATCCCGCACCCGCTGGTCGATGCCCTTGTAATGACCGCAAATAAGGAGTAAATTATTCTTGAGCGAAAGGCTGTTCGCCATTTTCTGGTTAAAGGTCTCTCCATCCGGGGTCAGGTATATCACTTCATCATACCGCGTCGTCTGCTGCAAGCTTTCTATGGCTTGTACCAGGGGTTCCACCATCATCACCATACCGGCACCCCCGCCGAAGGCATAATCATCCACCTGCGCCCGGGCATAGAGGGTATGGTCCCTCAGGTTTACGACATTCACTTCCAGTAATCCCTTCTCCCTGGCCCTTTTAAGAATGGAATGCGCGAAGGGGCTCTGCAGCAGTTCGGGTAACACGGTAATAATGTCGATCTTCATAATACAAAGTAAATTAATTATTGTACAGAGAAACTAAGAATATATAAATTGCCTTATCATTTATATACGAAAACAAACAAATTTTGAAACATACGCTCATGACAATAAAATCATTATTCTTTTGCACCCTCATGCTCTTTGTCATTTCCTGCAACCAAACTAATACCGGAAATAAAGAAACGAAGCCTGCCGAAACTGCTGCACCCACGGAATTAACAGAAAAGAATGCCTGCCTGCTTTCTGAGATCAGTTATTGCAAGAACATACCCGCTACGGTAACCAGGAACATGCCCGGGTGGAAGACCGTCTGGGAAGCAACTGAACTGGGTGGTAATGATGCCTTCGTTGCTAGTCATGGTACGGAATACGCACTGGCCATCCGCGGCTCACTGATCAGCTTCACCTGGGCGGCATTCCAGAACTGGATCTACCAGGACCTCAATGTTTCCTCCCAGCAGAAATGGGTATTCACTTCCGACTCTTCCAAGGCCAAACTGGCGCAGGGCGCATTTGAAGGCTGGCAGAATCTCTGCAAAATGGCCGATAAGACAACGGGTAAACTGCTCCTTCCATTTCTGAAGGAAGAACTGAAGGACGATTCAAAACTGCTCATAACGGGGCATAGCCTGGGCGGTAACCTGGCCACCGTATATGCTTCCTGGCTCTGGAACCAGTTCCAATCATTCAAACGCCCCGGTTCCAATATCAATGTCATCACCTTTGCAGCACCGGCTGCAGGCAATGAGAACTTTGCCAATGATTTCAATAAGAAATTTCCTGCATCCATACGGGTGGAGAATATAAATGACATCGTTCCCAAATTCCCATCCCCTTCCGGTATATCTTCATTGGGAAACCTGTTCAATGATTCCCTGTCGGCCGGGAAGATATCAGTGGGGTATAAGAACCTGACTGTTTCCCTGAGCACCGTGTTTAGCTTACTGAAAGCTTCCATGACCCTGATGGAATTCACCAACGGTATTTCAACTTATGTACAGACGAACGGGGAGGGTAAAAAACTTAATATTCCTTTATCCGGAAAGAATGCCGGCACCGATATCATGAACTGGCTTGGCGAAGCGGGATACCATCATGGTATTGCACAGTATGCTAAGGAGGAAGGGGTAGCAATAGTGGATTGTGCGCAGTAAAGAGGCAGGTAGAGAAGTCAGGTGATCAAAACTTGAGTTCCCGGGAAGCAGTAATGTGTCAGTTACGGGACCTTGCATAAGATAAAAAGTGTAACGAAAGGTCCCGGTAACTAAATGTCAAACTTTACCAGTACCGGCCTCCCGATTGCATACTCAGTGACCCATGAACTCATCCAGATCTCTTTTATCCTTCTTGGTTGGCCGTCCCATCTTGCTTAAACGTTTACCGGTATTGAATACGGTGGCCTGGAACCTGATTCGGTCCAGTTCCCCGGCCGGGGTGATATCAGTATAATAATGGATGGCTTCTGCAAATTGCACCCTATGGTCCAGCAGGGCGGTAACCCGTATCATCCAGCGCTTGGCTTCAGTCTTCACCTCATATTCATCACCTGCGTGTACGGTCCGGGCCGCTTTGGCTGCGCTGCCATCAAATTTCACCTTCCCCTTGTCACAGGCATCGGCAGCCTGGCTGCGTGTCTTGAATAAACGGATGGCCCAGAGGTATTTGTCAAGCCTGAGTTTTTCCTTTTCCATCAACCGAAATTACAGCCTTTTACAGCAATGGTAAAGGAGGCAACGGCGAATTCCTTATTTTTAAACCTTAAAACCTTCATTATGAAATTCAGAATAGTAAAGATCCTGGTCGTCCTGGTCCTCACCCTGCAAATCGGCTTTGCCCAGCGGGGTAGTGCCATTAAATGGATGGCCGATGGCAATGCCTACACCAAAATAAAGGATGGCGGCATTCTAAAAGTGGATCCCAAAACAGAGGCCGAGACCGTACTGGTCAATAAAGAACAGCTTATCCCGGCCGGGGCTGCGAAGCCGCTGGGATTGCAGGCATATAGTTTCAATGCAGGCTATACAGAAGTGCTTCTATTCACTAATACCGCCAGGGTTTGGCGTTTCAACACCCGCGGCGATTACTGGGTGCTGGACCTGGCCACCCATACACTCACCCAACTGGGCAAGCGCCTTCCTGCGCAGTCGCTCATGTTCGCCAAGTTATCTCCCGACGGAAAAAAATGCGGCTATGTAAGCGAGCATAACCTCTTCGTGGAAGATATCGCCACGGGGCAGGTGACCAAACTAACGCAGGATGGTACACGTAAATTCATCAACGGCACGTTCGACTGGGTATACGAGGAGGAATTCGGCTGCCGGGACGGTTTCCGCTGGAGCCCGGATGGTAACAAGATTGCCTTCTGGCAGGTGGATGCCTCCAAGATCCGGGACTACTATATGCTGAACACCACCGACAGCAATTATTCGCATGTGATACCGGTGGAATACCCGAAAGTAGGGGAATCCCCATCGCCGGTGCGCATAGGCGTGGTGGATATCAATGCGGGCCCCATTACATGGATGAATATCGAAGGCGACCCCCAGCAGCATTACCTGGTACGGATGGAATGGGATGGGCCCAACGAACTGATGGTGCAGCAGCTCAACCGCAAACAGCAGGAAAGCAAGATCCTGTATTGCAATGCTACGGATGGCAGTTCAAGGGTGATCTGGACGGACCATGACAAGGCCTGGGTAGATCTGAATTCCGCTGATATATTCGGGGAGCCGGGAGGATTTGACTGGATCAATGGCGGTAAGGACTTTCTATGGATCAGTGAAAAAGATGGCTGGCGCCATATCTATAAGATCAGCCGCGATGGAAAAACAGAAACCCTTCTCACCCCGGGCAATTATGATATTGAAGTGATGAAAGCCATCGATGAGACGAATAACTATATATACTTTTCCGCCTCCCTCAACAGTGCCGTTCAGAAATATCTGTACCGGGTAAGGATCGAGAATAAAAAGGCACGGGGCAAAGGGGTAAAGACCCAGCCGGAAGCTCCGGAATTGGTCACTCCCGGCGACCTCAGGGGCACCCATGAATACAGCATCGCGCCCATGGCCCATTATGCCACGCATTCCTTTTCCAATCACAATACACCCAATGTGACGGAATGGATCACCCTGCCGGATAACAAACCCATGAACCCGTTAAAAAGCATCGCCGCCACGGTCAAGACCGACAACACTGTCGATATCGAATACCTGCAGGTTACCATTGATGACAATATCACGCTGGACTGCTGGATCAATAAACCCAGGAATTTTGATTCCACCAAAAAGTACCCTGTCGTGTTCTCTGTATATGGTGAACCCGCCGGCTCTACTGTGCATGATACCTACGGCAGCCAGAACAACTTCCTCTACAGCGGTGATATGCGCGGGGATGGTTATGTGCAGGTGGCAGTCGACAACCGCGGCACTCCCATGCTGAAAGGTGCCGCCTGGCGCAAAGCTATTTACCGGAAGATCGGCATCATCAACATACACGATATGGCCATGGGCTTTAAAAAACTGATGGACAGTCGTTCTTATTTCGACAGGGACCGCATTGCCGTATGGGGCTGGAGCGGTGGCGGGTCATCTACCCTTAACCTGATGTTCCAGTTCCCCGAAATTTTCAAGACCGGAATTGCCATTGCGGCCGTGGGCAATCAGTTGTTCTATGATAATGTGTACCAGGAGCGGTATATGGGACTGCCGCAGGAGAATAAAGAAGATTTCATCAACGGTTCTCCCATCACCTATGCTAAAAACCTGGCGGGCAATTTATTGTATATACATGGAACGGGCGATGATAATGTTCATTTCTCGAATGCCGAGGTGCTGGTGAATGAACTGATCAAATACAATAAGCAGTTCCAATACATGCCTTATCCCAACCGTACCCACAACATTTCAGAAGGGCCCGGAACGCGCGAACATCTATCCACTTTGTATACCACATTCTTAAGAAAAAACTGCCCTCCGGGGGCAAGGTAAATATCTTTTGCAAAGTTCTTGATCGGGTAACCCCTGCAGGTAATGCAGGGGTTTTTTTATACCCGCTGTAAAGCAATTATAAAAGAAATAATTGCATATTGATACGCTATCCCTACGTTATTAGTACGGTAATTACCGTACTAATGACGTAGGGATAGCATAGTTGAAAAGACCAGGACCACCTGCAGGTAGAAGAAGAGAACTGATCTTATATTGTTTGTACAGTTATACACAGGTAAGCAGCAAAAACTGGATAACCTTTGTACTATTTTAATATGGAATTCAGTTTATTATATGTAATTTCCCATTCGCTATTTGTTATTTATTCCCATTACGAGAACTAAACCATACTTATGATGAAAAAGCTAATTTTCACTTTACCACTCTCCTTATTTTCCCTGCTCCTTTTTGCTCAGAAGCCGGTCAATGTAAAAGTACTGGATGCCAAAACGGGGAACCCCGTTGCTGATGCAACAGTGACCATCAAATCTACAGGCAAAGGCGGACGTACCAACAACCAGGGTATGTATACCCTCCAGGCCGGTGCAAATGATGTGATTCAGGTAACCAGTATCGGATACGGTATACAACTGATCCCTGTACAAGGGCAATCCGATATCTCGATTCGGTTGGAAGCATCCGCGGTAGACCTGGGCGATGTTGTAATCGTGGGTACCCGTGGAGCTGCAAGAGCTAAGACAGAAACGGCTGTTCCGGTAGACGTTATAAAGATCAACCAGGTAGGTACGCCTACCGCCAAAATGGACCTTACCTCCGTACTGAACATGACAGCGCCTTCCTTCAATTATAACAAGCAGAGTGGTGCGGATGGTGCCGATCATGTGGACCTGGGCACACTGCGCGGGCTAGGCCCGGATCAGACCCTGGTACTCATCAATGGTAAAAGGCGACACCAAACTGCATTTGTTGCTTTGTTCGGTACCAGGGGGCGGGGTAATTCAGGGGCCGACCTGAATGCTTTTCCGGAAGCTGCCGTTGACCGGATAGAGATCCTGCGCGATGGTGCTTCCGCACAATACGGATCGGATGCCATGGCGGGTGTAATGAATATCATCCTGAAGAAAGATGTCAATCACTGGAGCATCAATACCGGATGGTCGGGCTACTGGGATCCCAAATTCAATGCATCCAATTTCAACGGAGGCAACCAGTATTATTCCGGTAACAAAGTAGATGGCGGAACCTATACCTTATCGGTCAATAACGGTTTTGCCCTTGGTAAGAACGGTGGCTTTGTAAATATCTCTGCGGATTACCTGACCCAGGCAAAGACCTACCGCCAGGTGGATACCACGAACTGGAAGACTGATAAAAATGCACTCCCTTATATCAATACAGGCCGCAGGGGATTCGGAGATGGTTCAGTGACCACCGTTGGCGGCATGTATAATATGGAGGTTCCTACCGGAGCGGATAAAAAAATGACCTTCTATTCTTTTGGGGGATATAATTACAAGGAATCTGATGCGTATGCCTATTCACGTAACTGGAGTGCAAAACCTGAGCGTTTCCCGGTATATGCCAACGGCAATCTCCAGTTCAACAGCGATATCCTGCGCTTAGCCAATGACAGTGAAATTTACTATAACCCGCATATCCAGACTCATATCACCGACTATTCAATGGCCGCAGGTCTTAAAGGGGTCTGCCATAACGGATGGAACTGGGATATCAGTAATACAATGGGAAGGAACGATTTCCATTATTTCGGGGACCATACCTTCAATGCCTCCATTATTGCCATGCCCGGCATAGCCCCGCAAACACATTTTGATGACGGAGGCTTTACCTTTTTTCAGAATACGGTAAATGCTGATTTCAGTCGTTCTTTTAAAACAGTTGCAGACGGACTTAACCTGGGCCTGGGAGCGGAATACCGGTATGAGCGATATACCATCTACCCGGGTGAAGAAGCTTCTTATAAGAGTTATCATACCGCTGATGTGTATTATCCCAATACCATGGACAGCCGGGCTCCTGCCCCCGGTTCACAGGGCTTCCCCGGTTTCAGCACTGCTGATATGATAGATGCCAACCGTTCTAACCTCAGCGCTTACGCTGATGCAGAACTGAATGCCAGCCCTGAATGGCTGCTTGATGGTGCTGTTCGCTATGAACATTATTCTGATTTTGGTTCCGTAGTTACTTTTAAATTTGCCACCAGGTATAAAGTGGCAGATAATTTCAATCTCAGGGGATCCGTAAGCACCGGCTTCAGAGCGCCTTCCCTGCAACAGATCAATTTCAGCAATACGCTCACTTCTTTCAGTGGTGGGCAGTTGGTGCAATCCCGTATCGCCCGCAACGGAGATGCCATTACAAAAGCAGCAGGTATCCCCAACCTGAAACAGGAAACCTCCCTGAACGGTAGTATCGGGTTTAGCTGGAAGCCGGTTTCGGGCTTGACGTTTACGGCCGATGGTTATATGGTTAAGGTGAAGGACAGGATCGTATTATCCGGTTTGTTCAGTAAGGATGACAATACCCTGCCGGTATCCTTTACTTCACAACTGGCGGCAATAGGTGTGGCAACTGCACAGTTCTTCGATAATGCGGTGAATACCACTAACTATGGTGTGGACATCGTTGCTGATTATTCCAGGAAACTCTGTTCCAACAGTAGTTTAAGGGTTTTGCTGGCAGGCAACTATCAGCAAATGACTGTTGATGCTGTTCATGTGCCTGCTGCACTGAACGGTACCGTGATCAACCAAAAGACTTTTTTCAGCGACAGGGAAGAGGCCTTCCTGTTATCCTCTGCTCCCAAATTGAAGATGGCCCTGAGCCTGGAATATGATTACAAGAAATATGGTGTGGGTACACACCTGACCTATTTCGGAAAGATAAAATTACTCGGCTTCGGTACCTCCACGCCGTCTAATCCAAACAGTACGGGTATCAACCCGCAGGTGCCCACAGACCTGGACCCCAATGTGCTGGTACCCGAGGAATTCAATTTCAACAACAAGATCACAACCGATGTTTACTTCACCTACCGGTTCACCAAGAATGTAAGTATCTTCCTGGGAGCCGATAACCTGTTCAATGAACATCCTGATCTTGGTGTTAATCAGCGGGCTAAAGGCTGGGCTGGTGATAACGAATCGGGTGGCCCCTGGGATTCTGTGCAGATGGGTTTCAACGGGATGCGGATATTCTCCAAGCTGGCATTTAATTTCTAATGCCTTCATGGGTTGAATAATAAATTTAATAATAGTGCTTTTTGAATCAAATAGCTGGCAACTGTAAGGTTGCCGGCTATTTTTAAAACACCTCATCATGAACAGGTACATGAAATGTATTTGCCTGGCGTTTCTGTTTTCCCTGGCCATTGTTTTTTCGTTTGCCCAGAACAAGATATTGGTATTCCAGACCGACTTTGGTTTAAAGGATGGCGCCGTTTCTGCCATGAAGGGTGTTGCCATGGGCGTATCGCCCGACCTTAAGCTTTTTGACCTTACCCATGAGATCCCGGCTTACAACATATGGGAAGCTGCCTATCGGCTGGAACAAACGGTTAATTACTGGCCATCCGGTACTGTATTTGTTTCGGTGGTTGACCCCGGTGTAGGTACCAGCCGGAAATCGGTTGTATTAAAGACAGGTACAGGACATTTTATTGTTACGCCGGATAACGGTACACTCACGCTTGTCGCCCAGTCACTCGGTATAGCAGAGATCAGGCAGATAGATGAATCGGTTAACCGCAGGAAGGGTTCAGAGAAATCATATACTTTTCATGGGCGCGATGTGTATGCCTATACAGCTGCCCGGCTGGCTGCAGGGGTCATTTCTTATGAACAGGTTGGACCATCATTGCCTAAACAGGTTGTGTCGCTCCCCTACCAGAAAGCCGTGCTGGAAGGAAAAAAACTTAAGGGCACCATCGCAATATTGGATATACAGTATGGAAATATTTGGACCAATATCCCGGATGATCTATTTGATCACCTAAACCCTAACGTGGGTGATGTTTTTAATGTGGTTATTTATCATAGCAGGATAAAAGTATATGAAGGCAGGATGCCTTATACGGAAACTTTTGGCAGCGTGGCAAAAGGGAAACCGCTGCTTTATCTCAACAGCCTTATGCAGGTCTCCTTTGCATTGAATATGGATAATTTTTCTACCGTACATAAAGTGTTCAGCGGTAGTGCATGGACAGTAGACGTAGAAAAATTATAGAAGGAATCACAGAGTCCTTCACTAAGGAAAGGAGTTATATGCGTAATCTCAAACTCATTCAATGTACAGGCCTGCTGATACACCGTATTGAAAGAGGTATTGAATTTTTAATGGGGATCAGGTAAAGTAATCCTTCCTTCCTTTTTTTAAATACCCATTTTTCCCGGATACGCTTCAAGTGCATGCTCCAGGCAGTCCATGGCAGCATTAATGGCTGAAGTATTAAGTACATAGGCCAGTCGTACTTCCTGTTTGCCCAATCCTGCAGTGCCGTAAAAACCGGTTGCCGGGGCTAACATCACCGTCTGACCATGGAAGGAAAAAGATTCAAGCAGCCACTGGCAGAAGGTATCTGAATCGTCGATTGGCAGCTTAGCCATGGCATAGAATGCACCACCGGGATTAGGGCAAAAAACCCCTTTCATATTATTCAGTCTTGTAACGATGGTATCGCGGCGAAGCCTGTATTCGGCCTTTGGTATATTAAAATAATCATCCGGGAGGTCAATGGCTGCCTCTGCCAGTATCTGGGCAAAGGAAGGCGGGCTCAGCCTGGCCTGGGCAAACTTCATCACGGTCTCCATCAATGCCTTGTTCCGGCTCACGAATGCGCCTATTCGCGCTCCGCAGGCACTGTATCTTTTACTGATGGTGTCCATCAGTATCACATGGTTCTCCACCCCGGTAAGGTGCATGGCACTGGCATGGGTGTGCTCATAACAGAATTCACGGTAAGCTTCATCTGCAAACAGGTAGAGATCGTGTTTAATAATGATTTGCTTCAGTACCTCCATTTCCTCAGCGCTGTACAGGTAACCGGTGGGATTATTGGGATTACAGATAACAATAGCCTTTGTCTTTGGAGTAATGGCCTTCTCAAATTCATCAATGGGAGGCAATGCAAATCCATTTTCGATGGAGGAAGTGATGGGTTTTACGATCACATCCGCCTCAACGGCAAAGCCGTTATAATTGGCATAAAAGGGTTCAGGTATAATGACCTCATCACCTGCATCCAGGCAGGCCATGAAACCAAAAAGAATGGCCTCACTGCCTCCTGTAGTAACAATGATCTGGTCATACGCTATATCGATCCCCACTTTTTTATAATACTGCACCAGTTTGCGGCGGTAACTCTCATTACCCGCACTATGGCTGTATTCCAGTACCCTGATATCAGCCTGCCGCACGGCGTCAATGATCTGTGGCGGGGTTTCTATATCCGGCTGCCCGATATTCAGATGATAGACTTTGATGCCTCTTCTTTTTGCAGCTTCTGCATACGGAACCAGTTTTCTGATCGGGGATGCGGGCATATGGTTACCGCGGTTACTGATCTTTAGCATGGGGCAAATATAAGTATTGTTCATAGTTTATGGTCCATGGCCGGAAGCTTGCTATAACAAAATTCTTCAATCAGGGTATTGTATTCCTGCATCCTGTATCCCATTCAGCCGGGTTATACGAACCACAGAATCGAGGCACGAATAAAAGATTAAGTTTGTACCCATGTCACTATTCAACACACAGGATCGTATCATCATCACATGCAGTAACCGGTTGAGTCCATACCTGAAAATGGAGACTGAAGAAATGGGGTATATTCCTGTGCGGGTATTCAAGACCGGGGTTGAACTGAAGGGTTCTCTGAAAGACTGCATCCGGCTAAACCTGAATTTACGGTGTGCCAGCCAGGTTCTATTCTCCCTGAAGGAATTCCATGCAGACCATGCAGATGAGCTGTATAAAGTACTTGTTGAATATCCCTGGGAAGATATCCTTGCGTTGAACGGATATTTCTCTGTCAGCAGCAATGTAGATACCCCTGCAATAAATAATGAACTCTTTGCTAATGTGAAAGTAAAGGACGCTATTGTTGACAGGTTCCGGAACCGGACTGGTGAACGGCCCAACTCCGGTCCTGAAACGGATAAGGCAGTGATTCACCTGTATTGGAAAGGTTCGCTTGCGGTGATCTTTATTGATACGTCTGGTGATACTTTGTCCAAGCACGGTTACCGGAAGATACCAGGGAAAGCACCCATGCTGGAGTCACTGGCTGCTGCTGTTTTACTGGCCAACCAATGGGACAGGCGCTCACCATTCATTAACCCAATGTGCGGATCAGGAACACTTGCCATTGAAGCTGCATTGCTGGCCACCAACCGTAAACCCGGGTTGCTGCGAATGAATTATGCCTTCATGCACCTCATCGGGTATGAGGAGGCTTTTTACCTGGCAGAATATAAAAGACTGGAACAGCAGGTACATGAAGTTCCAGGCCTTACACTCATCGCTACCGATATTAACGAGGATATGGTGAATATCTCCAAAGTAAATGCGGGTATCGCGGGCGTGGAAGAACTCATTGAATTCACGACCTGTGATTTTGAGGAGACGCCTGTACCTGAAAGAGCAGGCGTGGTTATCTTCAATCCCGAATACGGCGACAGGCTGGGTGTGGAGGCTGAACTTGAGCTGACCTATAAACGCATCGGTGATTTCATGAAGAAGAAATGCAAAGGGTATACGGGTTATATTTTTACCGGGAACCTTGAACTCGCAAAGAAGATCGGGTTGAAGCCCAGCCGCAGGATTGAATTCTATACCAGCAAGATCGACTGCCGGTTACTGGAGTATGAATTGTATAGCGGAACGAAGCGGGTAGAGAAGCGCGTTGATACCTGATTTAGGATCCTGGATACCAGATACTTGATCTGGTGTACCAAAATAGTTTGAAGTTTAAAATTGGAAATTAATCCAGTATATGGTAACCCGCTTCTAACATCAATCATCAGTGTTTATTCCTGATGTAAACTAATTTTATGCCTGCCTTGTCTGTTTCCCTTTTATCAATTTCGAACTGGGGAATGGATTTGATGAGGGGCGTTAGTTTCTGGAAACCATAGTTGCGGGGATCGAAATTGGGGTGTTTTTTCAGTAAGAGGTTACCTATATCTCCCAGGAAAGCCCAGCCATTCTCATCGGCAAGGTCATCAATAGTGGCCGCAATGGATTTTATGGTCTCTTTGCTGAGTTTATCTACAGCTGTTTTGTCAGTAGTTTTAGCCGTCCTGGTCTTGGGGATCTCGGATACCGCCACGGCTTCCGGTACGGCAATGATCTCCATATAAATGAATTTGTCGCAGGCAACAATAAAGGGGTTGGGTGTCTTCTTCTGGCCGATACCGAATACCTTCATTCCGGCTTCACGCAACCGGGTAGCCAGGCGGGTAAAATCACTGTCACTGCTAACGATGCAGAAGCCATCCACCTTTCCGGAGTATAATATGTCCATTGCATCAATGATCAGGGCCGAATCGCTGGAGTTCTTACCGGTGGTATAACTGTATTGCTGGATGGGGGTGATGGCATTTTCAAGCAGCACATTTTTCCACCCTGATATAGTGGGCTTTGTCCAGTCGCCATAAATCCTTTTGAATGTGGGGGTGCCGTATTTAGCTATCTCTTCCATCACCCCCTTTACGTTGGAGTAGGGAACATTATCGGCATCGATCAGGACTGCCAGCCGTATATCTTTTTGTGTTTCCATTATACTGTATTCCTCACAATATAATTATTTTAACGGAGGTATTGAAATACAGCGTATCGTGTCAGACGGTTGACAAGGATCAACGCAAGTTTTGATTACCCCCGGGCGGGTCATCTTTTTTACGATCCTGATCGTATCCCCTGTTGTGGAAGCTGGCGATAATATCTTGCTGCAATTGCTGTAAATCATTGAAGATCCCGTTCCGGGCAGGGCAAACAAAATAAATGCAGTAGCAAGTAATTGAGCTATATGTTCATTGGTAAAAAATGCTGTCAGACTTAAAAATCAGAACGCATTGTTCATTTGTTCAAAGAATGCATTATTTTCTTCAGGACCGGCCTTTGCCCTCGTTTCACTGGAGGCATAGGTGGCGGTGGTTTTCCCTTCTTTCAGTTGCTCAAATACTGCATCCACAAATCCGCTGACCGGCGGAGCATGATCATGCAAGCCCTTACCGCCCAGATCAGTATTCAGTGCCGGAGGGATCAATTCGATCACTTCTATATTCGCTTGCTTCAGCATGTGGCACAGCGATAGGGTGAAGGAATGTAAGAAAGCTTTGGTGGCTGAATATACTGCCACTTTTGCAAGTGGAACGAAGGATAAACCAGAAGTTACATTGATGATCGTATTCACCGAGGGCAGTTTGGCAAAGAGGGCGGCCAGGTGGATGGGCGCTTCAATATTGGTGGTTATTTCTTCCTTGGCACGTGTAAAGAAATCTTCATCTGTAACAGACATCCATTGCTGGATGCCGGCATTGTTTACCAGTACATTCAGGTCGGGGTGTTCTTCTCTGACCCAGTTGCATAATGCAACCCGTTCCGCTTCGCTGGAAAGATCTGTTTTATGTGTAATAAGGGCAGGGAAACTGGCAGCTGCTTCCTGCAAAGCCGATTCCCTTCGCCAGCAGATGATTACTGTATTGTTTTCCTGTAAAAAACGTGCTGCGAGGCCCAGGCCGATACCGGTGGCTCCTCCGGTGATCAGTATCTTGTTGCCGGTGATATTCATATTTACTTATTGTTCTTTATTATTAGTGCTTGTCGTATTTCCTGCCCATGAAATTAAATAAAATAAGCACCGCTTGTTTGGTGCTTATATATAATTGTTCAACCTTAATGATTAATTGATCAGAGCCCCATCTTCTTTTTCAGATTCTCATCTATGGCATCCAGGAACTCTTCTGTGTAGAGGTAATGTTCGCCATGGTTCACCTTGCTGCCATGGATACATACCGCCAGGTCCTTGGTCATTTTGCCGCCTTCCACTGTTTCAATGCAAACAGTCTCCAGGGCATGGCAAAAATCTATCAGGGGCTGGTTGTTGTCTAATTTACCGCGGAATGCAAGTCCCCTGGTCCAGGCAAATATGGAGGCAATGGGATTGGTGGATGTAGGCTTCCCTGCCTGGTAGTCACGGTAATGACGGGTAACCGTGCCATGCGCAGCTTCAGCTTCCATGGTATTCCCATCGGGCGTGATCAGTACCGAAGTCATCAGGCCCAGGCTCCCGAATCCCTGTGCCACAGTATCGCTCTGCACATCGCCATCATAGTTCTTGCAGGCCCATACAAAATTCCCGTTCCATTTCAGGGCACTGGCTACCATGTCATCGATGAGCCTGTGTTCGTAGCTTATTCCTGCAGCATTGTACTTCGCTTTGAATTCTTTTTGAAAGATGTCCTCGAATATATCTTTGAATCTTCCGTCGTATTTTTTGAGGATGGTGTTCTTGGTTGACAGGTAGAGTGGCCATTTCTTGCTCAGCGCCATATTGAAACAACTTCGGGCAAAACCTGTTATGCTCTCATCGGTATTGTACATGCTCATGGCCACACCGTCACCTTTGAAGTTATAGACCTCAAAGACCTGCGGTTCTCCTTCACCATCAGGCGTAAAGGTCATCGTGAGTTTTCCTTTTCCTTTTATAACGGTATCGGTGGCACGATACTGGTCACCGAATGCATGCCGGCCTACGATGATGGGGGCGGTCCAGTTGGTGACCAGTCTCGGTACATTCTGCATCACGATTGGCTCCCGGAAAACGGTACCGTCGAGTATGTTGCGGATCGTTCCGTTGGGACTCTTCCACATCTGCTTCAGACTGAATTCCTTCATCCGGGCCTCATCGGGTGTTATAGTAGCACATTTGATGCCCACCCCGCAGGCCTTGATGGCATTGGCTGCATCAACCGTCACCTGGTCGCCGGAGGCATCACGGTTCTCAATACCCAGGTCGTAGTATTGAATGGGAACTTCCATATAGGGGAGGATCAGTTTATCCTTGATGAATTTCCAGATAATACGGGTCATTTCATCACCGTCCAGCTCAACCACTGGATTGGTTACTTTGATCTTACTCATGTTCTTTTACCTTTTTTGCAAATGTACAGTAAGGAGGGTAATCTGTTATAAGTTCAAAAGCTTCAAGTTTTAAGCTGCATGCTATCAAAACGTACTGTTTAGACAGCTGGCTTCTCCCACACAGCTAACTGTTCTTATAGATTTTTAATCAATTCATCCCCAAATTCGCTTGTCTTCAACAAGGTTGCCCCCTCCATCAGTTTGTGAAAATCAATGGTGACCTTCTTGCTGCGTATGGTCTTTCCCAATGCATTGGTGATCAGTTCGGCGGCATTCCTCCAGCCCATGTAATCCAGCATCATCATCCCGCTGAGGATCACAGAGGAAGGGTTCATGGTATTGGTATTGGCAAAACGTGGTGCGGTGCCATGCGTGGCTTCGAATACGGCATGTCCGGTGATAAAATTGATATTGGCCCCGGGTGCAATACCGATACCGCCCACCTGTGCTGCCAGGGCACCACAGGATTATTCCGTGATCGCCACCCTGAACCTGAATGGCGATTATATTAGTGATGCC
>JANYAL010000100.1 GCA_025361325.1 Bacteroidota bacterium | reverse complement strand
GGCCAGGTTGGCATCGAGGAGCCAGGTTCTCTTCTGATAGGTATCGTACACGGCTTTCCCAAATCCTGGCCCGCTTGTGTAAGGTACAACACCAGAGCCGGATGGGGGCTGACCGATTGAGCCTTTCATCGTTGCCAGAACATGCATATAGTTGAAGTCGGTCGTGTTGCCTGCAATAGTGTCTGTGAGAAATGAAAATGTTTGTTGCCCTCCATTATTTTGATCAATTGTCCAATACATCGAAGGTTGAACATCCTGAAGCACTTGTAAATTAGCTGAAAAGTCGGAGATAACGCTATTAGGAAAGGTTATCCTTAAACCCTGGATATATAGGTTTCCCAGTGCACTGCCGGTGCAATTGGCTCCGAAATTGTTTACGTTTTTCGAAAGACAACTTGGATCATATGCAGGAGTGACCGGAAGCTGCCAATTATTTTTGTCCAGATAGCCTTTGCCCTTGTAATTGTTTAACATTGTTACCCAATTGAGAGCAGTCTGATAATCCATGCTTCCATCAGAATTGATCTTGAGTTTGGGAGCCAACTCTTGGCGCATCTTTAGATCGCCCGCCAGATTAGCGTCAGCGAGCCAATAAATATCCTGGTTCTTATCATACACTACCTGGCCATTGTTCATTGGCTGTAGCACCTGCCCGCTTTCATTACTGGGTAGCTGTACTTTAGGAGGTAAGTTAATACTGCTAATATCGGTAGTTATTTGTTGCTTCGGCTTCTTCCATTGCTTTTTCTGCGCATATGTGTAGCTGGAATACGCAACAGCCAACACAAGAAAAATGACAAGTGGAAATCTCACTAAACTCTTTCGCCTTACTGTATCGTTGAAAAACAATATTCCATTTAGCTTGCGAATCGGTATCTGTGTTAAAATAAAAATATTCATTTTTTCTTTTCATTTAAAGAATGATCAATAACTGTTCTAAAAGATACCTTGATATGCATCTGCCTTCCCATTGTTATAATTGCACAGAGGTTTTGGAACTCATTTAAAGCAGTTATCAACAGAGTTAAAATTTGAAATTGATTAGAAAGTCTTGCAATGAGTCCTTTATATTTTTTACTGTGTATAAGTTACGAAATACACATCCGCGATTAACTTTGGCATATTCCATTAACATGTTCTTAACACTTCATCATTTATTCCGTAGTTGGTATTTTTTCCCCACCGAATTTTCCATGCTAGGGTATGGTAAGGCATAACGAAGCGGGTAATTGAGCCTTTAAAGTATTTGGGTGTTAGTAAAGATTTGCATTGCTTGCATTTGTTGCACTTTGTAGTCAACGCAATTGTGCAAATCATGCAAGGAAATTAAAAAAGGTGATTGGGGATACTAAAAAAAAGGAGGAATTTTTTTAAGTCTGGAAGGCTGAAAAGTCGTGCCGGAATACTGAGAAACCCCTCCAAAATACCCAGGGGTATACTCGGCGCGCCCCCGGAAAATAAAAAAGCCTCAGAATAAGCATCCCGCTTAGCTTCTGAGGCTTTAAGTGGCTGTAGGGGGAGGGATCGAACCTCCACGAGGCAGTTAGCTGCAGTACAAAGTTCGGTGGTCGACCCCGGTCGCCCTGCATTGCTGCAGGAACGGCTCTATGCTGCGTTTATCCTGTGGTCCTCACCCCCGAGACAAGGGGGCATGTCTGCCAAAAATTTCATCACCCCACAATGTTTAAGAACTTTCAGATACAAATCTAGGATAAATGCTATTACATTAAAAGTAATTTAGTAAATATTTGGAAAATATATATAATATTCAAATATTTGTATACAATATTGAATTAATTTAAAAACAAATACTAATAATGGCAACTAAATTGAATCTTGACAAACTGGACCTGCAGATCATCAATGAAATGATGGAAACTGCCGAAATCTCGTATGCCGAACTCGGCAAGAAATTATTCGTGAGCGGCGGCACCATACACGTTCGCATCAAGAAACTCCAGGAATTCGGTATTGTTAAAGGTACAAGATTAAATGTGGATCTGCACCACCTGGGCTACGATATCACCGCTTTTGTAGGCATCTACCTGGAGAAAAGCTCTTTATACGATGCCGTTGCCAAAGACCTGATGAAGATTCCGGAAATCGTGCGGTTGAACTACATCACCGGCAATTACAGCATGTTCATTGAGATCGTCTGCAAGGACATCAGCCAGCTCCGTCATGTGCTACACGATGAGCTGCAGAAAATAAAAGGCATTGAACGTACCGAGACCTTCATTTCCCTCGAAGAGGGTTTTAACCGGAATGTACAGGTAGCACCTCAAAATTAATAATTCCCTTAAAAGGGTCAATACCTGAAGTCTTCGTTCTATTAAAGAAAATACCTGTTACTCTTAAAATGAAAAGGTCAATCCCTTTAATTGTTATACTTTTCTTTTCAAACCTTTCTTCCATTTCCCAATTATATACTACTGACGTATTAGTGATCGGTGGGGGAACGGGTGGCACGGCTGCCGGGTTACAGGCTGCCCGGATGAAAGTGCAAACCATCATCACGGAAACCACACCCTGGCTGGGCGGTATGCTAACCGCCGCAGGGGTATGCGCTACCGATGGCAATGATGCGCTGCACAGCGGACTCTGGGAGGAGTTTCGCCAGCAATTATATACACACTACGGTACAAAGAACCTGGGCACTGGCTGGGTAAGCAATACCCTGTTCGAGCCCCATGTGGGCGACAGCATCTTTAAAGCCTTATGCGCAAGGGAAAAGGATGAACTCACGGTATTGTATGGGCTCACACTGCAGCAGGTCATAAAAAATAAAAACACCATTATGGGTGCGGTGTTCACAAACAGAAAAGGGCAACAGGTGGTGATACACGCCAGGATCTGTATCGACGCCACTGAACTGGGTGACGTAATGACCCTCAGTGGCACCCCTTATGATGCAGGCATGGAGGACGCCGGCTATTCGGGCGAATCCATTGCCCCGGGCAGGAACAATATCATACAGGACCTCACCTGGGCGGCTGTACTGAAGGATTTCGGCAAGGAATCTGACAGGACCATACCCCGCCCGCCGGGGTATGACTCCACCCGTTTCTTCAACTCCTGCTTATCAAAATACTGTAAAGATTCGGCTGCCGTGAAATGGTCGGCCGAAAAGATGCTGAACTATGGGAAGATCATAAAGGGCAAATACATGCTCAACTGGCCCCTGAACGGGAATGACTATTACCTGAATGTGCTGGAAGACAATGACAAGGAAAGGCAACGCAAATATGCCGGGGCAAGGAACCATACGCTGCAGTTCGTCTATTATATACAGAAAGACCTTGGGTATCAAAACCTTGGGCTCGCCGATGATGAATTCCCTACGCCAGACAAACTTCCAATCATCCCCTATAACCGCGAGAGCCGGCGACTGAGAGGCCTGGTCCGTTTCACCAATAACCACCTGGTCAGGCCCTACGAACAGCCCGGGGGCTTATATCGTACTGGCATTGCCGTGGGCAATTACCCGGTTGACCATCACCACAGGATGAACCCCGCCGCCCCTGCTATTGCTTTCACTCCCATACTCCCCTATACCATTCCCCTCGGCTGCCTGATACCGGAAAGGACCGAAGGACTGATTGCTGCTGAAAAGAACATATCCGTAAGCAATATTGCCAATGGCACTACCCGGCTGCAGCCGGTGGTATTACTGACCGGACAGGCCGCAGGGGCGCTTGCCGCCTATTGTGTACAACGGAACATTCAGCCCCGCAAGGCCAATGTTCGGGAAGTACAACAAATTCTGCTGGATGCAAAATGTGATATCATGCCCTTTACCGATGTGCAGCCCGGAGACACCAATTGGGAAGAGATTCAGAGAACGGGTGCTGCCGGATTACTGAAGGGAGTGGGAAAAAGCAGTGGATGGGAACACAAGATGTATTTCTATCCCGACAGCCTGGCTGCCTACGATGAATTCAAAAAGGGACTGGAAGAACTCGGAATTTATTATATGTACGACCGGAAGGTAAATAGCAT
This sequence comes from Bacteroidota bacterium, assembly GCA_025361325.1. GTDB lineage: Bacteria > Bacteroidota > Bacteroidia > Chitinophagales > Chitinophagaceae > Ferruginibacter. The sequence goes on along the minus strand of JANYAL010000100.1, from coordinate 13,265 downwards.
ATGGCTTGTCCCCGACGACATCATCCAGATAGAGGCTTTCCTTGCGGCAAGGGGAAAAATACCGAAAAAGTCAGGCAATATTTCTGATGAATTAAAATTGAATGTTGGTACATATGCGGAAGAAGTTATCAGATCTGATGAACCCATCAATAGGAGATTTGCTGCGAAACTGATAGATCATTTGCTGCAGGTGTTTGTACATGACCGGCCCGATCTGCAAGGCAAACTTGCATGGGAGGGGTTATTTTAATGTTTTGAGATATTCCTTATACCGGTCATACAGGTGCGCCGCGGATATATAGGAGGATTGCGGACTCATGAAATGCGGGAACTCGAAGGTGATGGCCTTATCGTACCCGGCCTTACGCGCGGCCTCCAGTTTCAGCCGCAACTTTTCGAACTTGATGGGCAGGAACTTGATGGGCATGTCGCGGTCAAAGGTCTCAGCATTGGTCCAGCATTGCATACCGTATTTCAGGGCCATTCTTTTATTCACCTCAAAGAAGGTGCCCAGCTGATCATATTCTATATGGCCGTCCTGGAAAGCCACTGCATCCACGGCTCCTTTGATGCCATCGAAGATCTCGCTCCATTCATCCTCATGCTGCTTAACACTGATGGCCTCTTCCCTGCTCAGGTTTCCCGAAGCGGCACTTACTGCCTTGCTCCCGTCGATCCAGGGGGAGATGAACGTGGGCAGGTTGCCCGATACCTCCTTGCAGTGTTTGCCCAGTTGGGCATAGAGGTCTATGACCCCCTTCACCCGCCGGCTCACTTCCTGGGTAAGATACCAGCCTTTGAAACTGTTGTAATGCCCATACTGTTTCCAGACTTCGTCGATGACCTGGCGGTTGATGTCCACTTCCTTTTGGAATTCACCACGGGTCCAGTATTGTCCGCTGTCATAGAGACCAAAGTAAAACTGCATCCGGTGTTTATCGGCCAGTTCCAGGAACTGTTTCACCAAGTCAACGGGTGGCTGGTAACATCCTTGCTGCTGCATCAGATAAGCAGAAGGGTAGGTGAGCCATTTCCGGTAACCACTCCGGATAAGGATAACCGTATCAATGCCAATCTCCTTCATGTGGCTGAAGTCGGCATCCCACTCATGCGGGCCCCAGTTCTGGTGGGGGATGTCATGGCTGATCTCGTCGAGGAATGTTCCGGTGATTCTCACTTAGCAGATCAATTTTTTTTAATTAATATCTAATATTCCCTCCTAATCGTCGCCTGTTCAAAATAAGCGCAACGATCAATCCGGAATACTTCTTTCATTTCTTAAATCCCTCATCCCCGCACATCCACTGCATCCCTCAAACCATTCCCCAGCAAATTAAAGGCCAGCACCAGCAGCATGATCCCGAAACCCGGTATCAGGGCCAGCATGGGATTATGGGTAATGATAAAATTGTAGTTCTCTTTGATCATAAGTCCCCAGCTGGGCTGGGGTGGCTGAACACCAATACCGAGGAAACTTAGTCCGGCCTCTATGATGATGGCTGTGGCGAAATTACCGGCTGCGATCACCAGTACCGGGCCCAGGATATTGGGCAGGATATGCCGGATGATGATACGGCTGTCGGTGAGCCCCAGCGCCCTGGCCGCCTGAATGTATTCCTGTTCGCGAATGGCAATCACCTGCCCCCGTATCAGGCGGGCCACACCCACCCACATCGTGAGTCCTACAGCAACAAATATCTGCCAGAAACCCTTTCCCATAGCCAGGGTGATGGCGAATACCAGCAGCAGGGTGGGGATGCTCCAGGTCACATTAACCCCCCACATGATCAGGTCATCTACCCATCCCCGGTAGTAACCTGCCAGCGCGCCCAGGATAATGCCAAGGGTCAAAGAGATCAGCACGGAGATCAGTCCTACTGCCAGGCTTACCCGCGTGCCGATGATAAGCCGGCTCAGTATATCCCTGCCGAATTTATCCGTGCCCAGCCAGTATCTTTTGGTGACGATATTCCGGGAAAGCAATTCTGCAGGATGGTCATGGGTGAGCCTGCCGATGGAATAGACCTGCAACACAGCCGTGTCCTCATCCATATATTTCATTACGAGCAGGGAATCATTCCGCACCGTATAAGAAGTAATGGGCAGGTACTGGTAGTCCTCCCGCCGGCCGTTCAGGATGGCAGCCAGCCAGCCGGTATGGTCATCCTTCTTATCCGGCACTTTCAGGAAGAGCTGGCTAAACCCCGGTTTCCTGGCCTGGATCTCTACAGTCTGGAGGTCGGCATTCGGTGAATGGTCCGGCGCAAGTACATAACCAAACAAGGCCAGCAGGAAAGCAATAAGGATGATGCACAACCCGAAAAGGGCGCCTTTGTTCTTTTTCAGGCGTTTCCACATTTCAGCACGGAAGGAAAAGGATCGCTGCATGGTGTAATGTACAAATTCATTTGAAAATGACAGAGGCGAACGCAACGCTCAACTCACTTTTCTGCCCTTCCATTCGTAGGACCCGAATTTCCCCAGCCACCCGGCTATTATAGTATAAACAATATGAAAGGGTTGCGCCAGCGGAAACCACCATAATAAGGATCGTTGATGAAAGAAACCGGCCACCGGGTAAAGGAAGAATAATTCTACAGCTGTTTTACAGGCCAGCAATCCTATGAACCAAAATAAGATGGAACAACTGAAACAAGCTGCTATTCCCAATACCAGACACCAGCAATTGAGAAAGTATACCAGCAACAATACCCAAAAAATCCGCTTATCATCATACTGCGCTGCCTTGCTGGCCCAGCGGATGCGCTGGTTAAAGAAATCCTTCAAACTGTGCATGGGTTGGGTCTCAACGATCACATCAGCCGACTTCAGGAATTGTATTCCGTCCGGATGCTGTTTATAGATCTTGTGCAGCAGCAGCATATCGTCCCCGCTGGCGATCCGGTCGATGTTAGCGAAGCCGCCCGCTTCCCGGAAGGCCTTGCGGGTATAGGCCAGGTTGGCGCCATTGCACATGCTGTGCACTTTCTTATATACCGCTGCGCCTGTGATCCCCTGCAGGGCCATGAAGTCGAGCGCCTGGAAGATCGCCCCTGCATGATTACCGGTGCGGAAACGTACCGGCATCACAATGAATGCAGGCCGCTTCCCGGTATAAAAGCACGCAATGGTGTGAAGCCAATTTTTCGGGAAAATACAATCTGCATCTGTAGTAACGATCAGCTCACCCGTAGATTCCCCGATGGCGGTCTCAATGGCTTTTTTCTTGTAGGAGTTAAGTTCATCGTTACCGGTAAATTCCTGAAGGCTGATCAACCTGATATTTCCAGCCACGAAACCCTTCACCAGGCCGGCCGTGCTGTCGGTGGAATGATCGTCCACCACCAATACCTCAAAAAGGGATGACGGGTAAGTCTGTTGCTGCAATGAATGCAGACAGGCCGGTATGCTGGCTTCTTCGTTGCGGGCGGGGATGATGAGGGTAATCTTTATTTGTGGTTCAGGGTTTGTGGTTTGTGGTTTGTAGTCTGGAATACCATGCCAGGCGAGCCGGTAATAGATGAGCAGCAGTCCGTACAGGCAGAAAAGTAAAATGGAGATGAGGAGGATTGCCTGTTGCATGGTGATATGCCCTAACGGGCAACACAAAAATAATTTTTAAAAGTCCAACTGAATGATTAACTTTGAATGGTTGTTTAAACAACTATATGTCAAACAACCAATTTAAGCGGGGGGAATTATACAGCTTCATCACAGGCAAAGCCAGCACCGCCATAGCCCGGAGATTGCAGAAGAATTTCAAGCAGAACAACCTGGACATCACCATCGAGCAGTGGAGTGTATTGTATCACCTCTGGAAGGAAGACGGACAGAGCCAGCAGCAGCTGTGCGATGCCACCTTCCGCGACAAGCCAAGCATTACCCGGCTGGTAGACAACCTGGAGAAGCTGCAACTGGTGAAGCGGGTTGCGTCTAAGGATGACCGGAGGATCAACATGATCTACCTCTCCAAAGAGGCGCAGCAGTTGCAGGAGCAGAGCATGGAGATCGCCAGCCAGACACTCAACGAAGCTTTGATGGGTGTCACCAACGGGCAGATCGAGATCGCGAAGGAGGTTTTGCAGAAAGTATACGACAACCTGAAAACACCCTCCACCCCCTGAAGCAGAAAGGCTGCTGACCCGGCAGTTACAGAACATATTGTATAATAGAAAAAATATATCATTCACCTGTCCCTGTTCCCTGTAAAGGAGAAGGGTAAACTTCAATTCCATGAGTACAGCAACATCCACCACAGCCACCCTGAAAGGCGGGGAATGGCTCATCAAAGAAAGCAATGTTTTCGACACCTATATCCCCGAAGACTTCAACGAGGAACAACAGATGGTGAAGGACATGTGCCTGCAGTTCCTGGATACCGAAGTGATACCGGTAATTGACAGGATCGATAAGATGGAAGCAGGACTGATGCCTTCCCTCATGTCCAGGGCCGGCGAGCAGGGTCTGCTGGGTACTTCCATACCGGAGGAACTGGGCGGACTGGGAAAGGACTTCATCACTTCCGCACTGGTGAACGAAGGACTGGGCGGAGGTTTCTCCTTCAGTGTGGCCATCGCCGCACATACAGGTATCGGTACCTTACCCATTTTATATTTTGGCACCGAAGAACAGAAAAAGAAATACATACCCAAACTGGCCAGCGGGGAATGGAAGGGCGCCTACGGATTAACGGAGCCCAATAGTGGCAGCGATGCCCTGAGTGCCAAATCCACCGCTGTGTTGTCGGCCGACGGACAGCATTATATCCTCAACGGTCAGAAATGCTGGATCACCAACGGGGGCTTCGCGGATGTGTACACCGTGTTTGCCAAGATCGATGGCGACAAGTTCTCTGCATTCATCCTGGAACGTGGCATGGAAGGCTTCACGCAGGGACCGGAGGAACATAAGATGGGCATCAAGGGCTCTTCTACCGTGCAGTTGTATTTCCAGGATTGCAAAGTGCCGGTCGGCAACCTGCTTGGTGAAGTGGGCAAGGGCCATATCATCGCCTTTAATATCCTCAATATAGGGCGACTGAAACTGGCCGCTGCCGCCATTGGCGCCGCCAAGATGGCGCTTACCACCACCATCAAATATGCCAACACGCGCGAACAGTTCAAAACAGCCATCGCCAACTTCGGGGCCATCAAATATAAACTTGCCGAAACAGCTATCCGCATTTTTGCCAGCGAAAGTGCCCTGTACCGAACCAGTAAATGGATCGATGACAAGGAGGTGGAACTGCAGCAAAGCGGCAAGCAATTCAATGAATCCCTGTTGGGCGCAGCCGAGGAATATGCCATCGAATGCGCCATGCTGAAAGTGCATGGCAGCGAAGTGCTGGATTATGCCGTGGATGAGGGCGTGCAGGTGCATGGAGGAAATGGGTACAGCGATGAATACCTGATCAGCAAGGCCTACCGCGACAGCCGTATCAACCGCATTTACGAGGGTACTAACGAAATCAACCGCCTGCTTACAGTGGACATGATGCTGAAAAGGGCCATGAAAGGAAAACTCGACCTGATGGGCCCTGCCATGACCGTATCCAAGGAATTGATGAGCATCCCCGATTTCGGGAATGAAGATGATGCCCCATTTGCCAAAGAACGCAAAGCCATCGTGAACATGAAAAAGGCGATCCTGATGACGGCCGGTGCCGCCGTTCAGAAACTGATGATGAAGATCCAGGACGAGCAGGAGATCCTGATGAATATTGCCGATATGGCCATCGAGACCTTCGTCTCCGAGAGCATCCTGCTCCGCGTGATAAAACTTACGGAAAAACAGGGAGTAGCCGCATCAGCCTTGCAGACCGACATGATGCATTGTTACCTGAATGATGCCGTTGATAAAGTGAACAAAGCAGGCAAGGAAGCCATCAATGCCTTTGCCACCGGTGATGAACAACGGATGATGCTGCTGGGCCTGAAACGCTTTACCAAGACAGAACCCTTCAACAGCAAGGACGCCCGCAGGCGTATCGCAGACAAACTCATTGCAGAGAATAAGTATCACTGGTAAGCCGTAAGCTGGTAAAACACACCGCTTCAGGGAAGGTTTTTATGCCGGGTAGGAAATAATTATTTTACCTTTCGGTAATGAAGCGTTCACTGATCATTCCCTTCTTCCTTTCCATTCTTGCCACACAGGCACAGGATGCAGATAAACCTTTCATTCACCTGCAGGAGCCCGCAAAGGATTGGGTGAATGTGGGTTCCTCCAGGCATTTTGTAGTGGGCAGTACCTGTACGGGCTGTTCACTAACCATCAATGGATCACCCGTTAAAGTGTACCCAACCGGTGCCTTTGCCTATGAACTGAACCTGCACACCGGCGACACTTCCTTTAACCTGATCGCGTTTTCCGGACCGGCCAATACCATCAACAAAAAGATCCGCTATACCTACAAACTCCCCAAAGCGGCCGATACAATCAAAACGCTGGAAATTGCCACGATAGAAACCTTCCCCGAAGGGAACCTCTTCGTTCAGCCCGGCGACCGGATCAAAATAAAGGTAAAGACATGCACCGGTTGCACGGTAACTGCAAACGGCAACATTCCCCTCTATGAATTGCCGGCGAACACGGCAGGCGGCATGCCCGGTATCTACCAGGGCGAATATGTAATTAAGGAAACAGACAGTTTTCTGGTGTCTAAACTACGTATAAACGTAACCGATAAGGGTGGCAAGTCCACCAGTAGCGAAAGCAGGTACTGGGTATCCATGTTCGGCCCCCTGGCCCCGAATATCGCTGTCACCAGGGGCAGGCTGGCGCATTTGTTATACGGGCTCGGGGAAGACCGTCTGGGCGGTGCCAAGATCGGTTACCTCGATTCGCTGGTGATGCTCAACGTCACCGGCAAAGTGGGTGGCAATTACCGGGTGCGGCTATCGAAATACCATACGGCCTTTATCCCGGACGACCAGGTACAATTCCTCCCCAAAGGAAGTTTCACGCCTGAATCCCTGACCACAAGCTGGCGGGTGTACGGTGATTCACTGTACGATTATGTGAACCTGGGGTTATTTGCCAGGCTTCCCTACCAGAGCTTTCAACTGATCGATCCCGCTCGCATCGTCGTGGACGTTTACGGCGCCACCAATAACAGCAACTGGATCACCCAGCTCGAAACGGTACAGGAAATTAAGAATGTATATTACGAACAGAGGGAGGACGATGTGTTCCGCATTACCATTGAACTGAAGCACGCCCAGCACTGGGGTCATTTCATTTATTATAAAGGCAATACACTGGTCATCAAAATTAAACATCAGCCTGAGAAACTCAGCCTGAGCCACCTCACCATTGCGGTGGATGCGGGACATGGCGGCAGCAATAGCGGTGCAGCAGGACCAACCGGGGTACTGGAGAAGAACCTGACCCTGCCGGTGGCCCTGAAACTGCAGCAGTCATTATTGAAGGAAGGGGCCAAAGTGATCATGACCCGGACAACTGAAAAATTGGTCGACAACAAGGACCGGATACTTTTTTACCGCGACAGTATGCCCGACCTCCTTATCAGCATCCACCTCAACTCTGCCGCTGATCCCATACACGTAAGCGGCACAAGCACCTATTACCGGTATATCGGTTTCCGGAACCTGAGCCATGCAATCTACAAACGCATGCTCGAGCTGGGCCTGAAGGAATACGGTAATACCGGGTCTTTCAATTTCATGCTGAACAGCCCCATCGAATACCCCAACGCCCTCGTGGAAACAGTTTTCCTCAGCAACCCCGAAGATGAGATGCGGATCCTGGATGAAGGATTTCAGCAGCAGATTGCGGATAAGATCATCCTGGGTATCAAGGATTTTCTGGAGAACTGCAAGGAAAATAAGTGACCTTCCGCCCCACCCGTGAAGATCAGCAAATGAACTTCCCTTAATCAATAAGTCCGATCTTTCCGTGACCCGGCTTAAATGCTACCTGACAGGGGTCAGGGTGCGTACAGGGTGTGTACAGGGTGCTACCATCTGTGTTGATTAATACGTAATAAGGGGCCCTTTCCGCACCCTGTACACACCCTGTCTATAACCTGTCCCTTACAAGTTGGTTAGCAGACAGATAATCAGCCGCTTTTGTAAAAAATAAAAATCTGATATCCAATATATTGGATATCAATGAAAGTGAATCTAATGTTGGTGAATGATGCAGGTGTGAAGGACTTTTTTAATACATTTCCATCGCCTCTTCCATTTTTTCTATCGGGCTGCGGCCAAGCTGGAGGAGTACGGTATTGCAACGGTGCAGCAGGGATGAGGGGACATCGGCCGTGCAGGCATGATTCCAGAAAGTAAGCAAAAGGTTTTCCTGTATGCGGGTTAGCGGTTCAGTGAGTTTTAATATCAAGTGATGCAGTGCGGATATCTCCTCATCCTTCAGGTGGTTAAAGGCATTGTTGGCCAGCAGGTCGGTGGTTAACGAGAGTATGGTGTTGTTTGGCTGCATGGTGTGTATTTTTTTCAGATACAATGTCTTAGTATAACATGAAGAAAATGTAAAGGTTATGTTATGAAAACATGACGCGAAATGAATGTGCATTGCGTGGGGAGAAGAGTGCCGGTTTTGAAATACAGGACCGCCGGGTTATTCCATACCGGGAGGCGGGTTATGCACGTTTTAATGGTTCTACCTGTACGTTTCCTTCCGCTTATTGTAAAAAGTGTCATCATGCAGCCGGTTGGTGATGGTAGTGATCACGATCACCAGGAAGAAGAGCGACAGCATAATCTGCAGTATCACCAGTCTCATCACTACCGGGTCTTTGGGGGCGATATCGCCATATCCAATGGTAGCCGAGGTAACGAAACTGAAGTATATGGCCTGGAGGTTGGTCAGGTGTTGTCCCAGTGAGAAGATGATCCTGCCGGGGTCATTGTTGGTATGGTCGATGTATGCGTATATGAATGCAAAACAGAACATCACTTCCATGATATTGATCAGTGTCATCAGCAGGGTGCGTTTGAAACTGATGGGTTGCTGGTGAATGTCGTTGAGGAAGATCTTGCTGAACATGAAATGCACCGTATCCACAGTAAGAATAAGGGAGATGACCAGCGCAGGGGTAGACGTAGTAAGGTTATTTTTGAACAGGAAGACATACCAGCCGATCTTGAACAGGCTATATAATTCAATGACCACCTTGCGAAACAGGAGCGATTTTTTTCCGCAGAGCTGGCGGATGACGGTACCGGGCATGATGAAGGAAAGTGAATGCAGCACCAGCCGAAGGATCCGCTCCAGCCCGAAATCATTGTAGTTTTCGTTGTTCCAGATGCGCCGGAAGGCAATGATCTCTTTTACGTATACGCTTCTTGGTTTGCTTTCGGGCCGGTGGGTACCGTAAATGAGTTTGATGAAGAAATTCATCTTCGGATTGTTTAGGGTTTCAGTTCAGGCAGTCCTGCCTTCGCAAGATCGCTGTTCAGTTGTTTTATATCGTTCTGATTCAACATCAACCAGTTGATCAGAACAACTTCCAGTTGAAATTTGATCCGTATAGCTGCTTCTTTTGCCTGGCTGGTTGGGGGCAGGTCACTGCTGTTTACAATATTGAATACACCGGAAAAGTCACGATCAATCGTACTGAAATCAGGTTCTGAGCCCCCCCGTCCTGAATGCTGCAGCCCCAGCAATGCACTGTCCAGTTTATTCAGCCGGGTGGCCAGCTGTGCTTTCGCACGTGGCAGCATTGCCTGTACCTGTTCGTGAAGCCGGGCTATCTTACCCATTGCATCCATACATCTTTTTCTGCCATCATAGGCAAGGTAGGCAAGACTGTTGATGGTCTGCAGGTCGGCCTGACTTGTCTTTACCCGGGGGTCCGGGACGACTTCGACATCCTGGTTATAGGCTTTTCCATCCACTGTCAGTCTTACATGGTATTTCCCGGGTACCACCCAGGGAGATGTTTCTGCCGGGGCCGTGTTCATATATATGGCAGCCATAGGATATGAAGCCGGAACATTCAGCGGAGTGTAATGCATGTCCCATAAAAAGCGGTGGGCGCCCGATTCAGCAGAAAGCACCTGCTGCGGCCTGATCCAGTAAAGCGGGATATTCACATCAGGCACTTTATACAGGGTGTCTTTATTGGAATATTTTCGGATCAGTGATCCCCCAGCGTCCAGGATCTCCAGGCTGATATCTGTTGCTTTCCGGTCGAGATAATAATTGATCAAAGCTCCTTCAGGTGGGTTCTGACCTGCGGGTTCTTCCTGTGGGATGGGGGTATCGGAATTCATGCTCCACCTCACCCGGTAAGCCCGTTGCGGTGCAAACAGTATAGCGGGGAAACCGGTAAGCTGGTTGTTCAGCTGGCGGAGCGGGGTAATGTCATCCAGTATCCAGAAACTCCTTCCATGGGTGGCTACAACAATATCATCATCTTTGATCACCAGGTCGCGTATGGAAGTGGCGGGCATATTAAGCCGCAGGCTCTGCCAGTGACCACCGTTATCGAAGGATACATAAACCGCATGTTCCGTTCCGGCAAATAGCAGTCCTTTGCGTTCAGGGTCTTCCTTCACGGTGTTGACGGGCTCATCCGGCAGTCCGTTCACGATCTCGGTCCAGGTCTTACCGCCGTCGGCCGTTCTGTAGATATGCGGGTGCAGGTCATCTAAACGGATACGGTTGACCGCAGCATAGGCGGTGTTCACATCGCTATGGCTGGCATCCATCAGGGATACTTTACTCCAGGGGGTGATACCGGGCGGGGTTACATTGTTCCAGTTCTTTCCCCCGTCATGTGTTACCTGAATCAGACCGTCGTCTGTACCGCACCAGATGGTATTGGAATCAACATACGAAGGGGCAACGGTATAGATCACGCCCCGCCTGGGCATCTTTTTTATCTCTTCGCTTTTGTAAATGCCTATATTTCCCGGTATATGCGCACTGATATCGTCCTGCGTCCGGGTCAGGTCCGGACTGATGATCTGCCAGTTGCTGCCCCCGGTAGTTGTTTTAAACAGCACATTGCCGGCATAGAACAGGGTCCTTTTATCTATAGGACTGAACAGTACCGGTGCGGTACGGATGAACCTGTATTTTCCGCTGCGCACCACTTCAGGGGCTATATGCTGCGATTGCCCGTTGCGTTTATCGTATTTAGATAGTTTACCGCCATAGATGATATTGGGGTCGAGCGGGTCGGCTACCACGTAGCCATATTCTTCCGCGGCCACCGGGTGCCAGTCGCGGAAATTAATCTGTCCGTCATTGCCCCGGGAGGCGATTCCAACGGAACCGCTTTCCTGCTGCCCGCTGTACACATTGTACGGAAAGGCGTTGTCGGCGCTCACATGGTAGAACTGTGCGGTGGGCTGATTGTACCAGGAAGAGAAGGACTCCCCCCCGTTCACGGTGATGATAGCACCCTGGTCGCTTGCGATGAGGATGATATTGGGGTCATTGGGATTGATCCAGATGCGGTGATAATCGTCGCCGCCCGGGGCGCCGCGTATACCCTTCCAGGTCTTACCCCCGTCAATGCTTTTCCAGACAACCACCGCAGCGGTGTATACAATATCCGCATTCTTTGGGTCGGCCTTTACTTCGGCAAAGTCGCTGCCCCTTCCCCATAAACGATCGTCGGCATTGATATTGGTCCAGGACTCCCCTGCATCATCACTGCGGTAGATGCCCCCGTATTTCCCGGCATCAACGGTGGCATATAAGCGATTTGAGTTGGAGGGGGCGATGCAGAAGCCGATGCGCCCGAGTCCCTGTTGCGTAGTGGGTAATCCTTTAACCAGTTTCTTCCAGGTATTTCCGCCGTCTGTGCTTTTGAATAGTCCGCTTTCAGTACCGTTCCATTCCCCGTTCTCCCAGGGGGCCAGGCGATTTGCCCAGAGGTCGGCATAGATGATATCGGGGTTGTTGGGATCAATAGCCACCTGTACAGCGCCGGTGTTCTCATCCTTATACAGCACTCTTTCCCAGGTGGTGCCCCCGTTGGTGGTGCGGTATACCCCGCGTTCTGAATTGGCGCCGTAGGGATGGCCCAGTACGGCAGCGAAGACACGGTTCTCATTCTTAGGGTCGATGGCCAGTCCGCCGATCTGCAGTCCATCCTTTAAACCGGTATTAGTCCAGGTCTTGCCCCCATCGGCTGACCGGTAAACGCCGTCACCCACGGACAGGTCGGGTCTTTGCACGCCTTCACCGCACCCGGCATACAAAACCAAGGGGTTGGATGCCGACACCACCACATCACCTACAGAGCCGGTAGGCTGTTCATCGAAGATAGGGTTCCAGGTACGGCCATAATCATTGGTCTTCCACACGCCTCCGTTATTGACACCAATATAAAATACATTGGGTAGAGATGGAACACCTACGGCACCAATGGTACGGCCCCCGCGGTGGGGTCCGATGCAACGCCATTGCATGCCGGCCAGGTATTTTGATTCAAATGGCTGCGCAGTAGTCAGGGTATGAAACGAACAAAGGACAACGATGATCGCAAGGAACTTACTATTCATTGTGGATGATTTGATCCTCAAATTTAGTTGTTTATGGGGAGCCGGTGTTAAGGAGGCATCTATAAGGTTGCGATACTTAAAAATTGCGGGATCACTATTACATTTCATCGGTTATGTTTACCTCATACACGCCTGCATATGCCAGTAAATCTAAACATTATAACCCAGGATGTAAAGGGTATTTTTTTAATTAACCTGACTGCTTTTCATAAAACAGAATTTTTTTTAACCCCGGTAGTACAGGTCAGGTAACAGGTACTTCATTTAAGAATGAAGGGGACCCCGCTGGCCCCTTTCATTGGTGCACCCGTATGCCATTGTATATTTGTACCTCATTAAAAATTTGATTTATGCCAGATCTTGTAAAAGAATTCAACGACTACCGGGCCCGTATGAATGATGTAATACTGGGCAAGGATAACCTGGTGATCAAGCGTTTGTGGAACCTCGACACCAATACCTATACAGCGGGTGCGCTGGATGAAAAGACCAAGGAAATGCTTGGCCTGGTGTCCAGTATGGTGCTTCGTTGTGATGACTGCATCAAATACCACCTCGGAAAATGTCATGAACTGGGCATTACCACCGAACAGGTATACGAGGTTTTTGCCGTGGCCAATATTGTGGGAGGCACCATCGTGATACCGCATACGAGAAGGGCGGCGGAGTATTGGGAGGCGCTGGGAAATAAGGAATAAGAAAGTATGTTAAACTTGTTACGGTAGTAGCGTAAGTGGCATCTTTTTTTAGTGCCCAGTGTTGTAC
>JANYAL010000069.1 GCA_025361325.1 Bacteroidota bacterium | reverse complement strand
CCTGGATTCTGCCATTTCAAGGGGCACCGGCACTCCCGTAAGTAACGGACTGCGGGAAAGGGAGGTGGAAGACCTCATCAGCAAGTTCATGCAGAACCGAAAGATCTGCTGTTTCGAGATCGCCGAAGTGAACCCCACCCTCGACAAGGAGAACCTGATGGCCGAGATCGCATTCAATATCTTACAGCGAAGTGTGAATATACTGATGATGAATTAGTTTTTTATTACCCGGTGGGGAATTGCACCGCTGATATTTTAAACTACTTATTTTTAAACTTATTGAATTTTATTAGAAAAGCTAAGGCTGTCCGGACCGGCATCTTCAAATTAAAAGAATTCGTGTAATTGAATTCCCTTATATATTCCCCCAACTTAGCAATGCTTTGCCTGCCGCTTCTTGCCTCCCTTAAAGCCTTTCTGTACGCTATCAGTACGTCATAAGTACGTTAAATAACGTACTTATGACGTACTGATAGCCTTTTAATAGCCTGTTTGATCCCTGGCAGTTTATATCAAATTTAAATGCATATAAATCCTGTATTCAACAGAAAATCAATAGTATAGTTTTTAAATAATAAATGAAAAACGAATACAACTTATAAGGGGAATAAAAAAGGCCGGAACAAGAATGTTCCGGCCCTGCAGACATTATATCAATCGTAAGTATTTGAAATTGTTCTTTTTATAAACCTTCCGGCGTTTCTATCTTGGTCTTCATACCTTTCAGGGATGGGTCCATTTCAATAGCCCTGTCGCACATCTTGGTACCTCTTTCCCGGTCGCCCTTTTTCTGAAAACAGAGTCCGGCCTGGTATAATGCTTTGGCATCCTTCACATCGAGTTCCATCAGTTTCTGGCAGAATTCGAGCGACTTGTCATAGAATTTCCTTTCGTAATAGATCTGGGCCAGATCGCGCATGATCTCCTTGTTGCCGCGCTTCTTCGACAGTATATCCTGCAGTATCTTTTCGCCTTTGTCGAATTCACCGCTGTAGATATAGGCATAGCCCAGGTTCTCATTGAAATCGTTGGTGACCGGGAAACCGTTGTTCTTTGCTTTCAGGAAATAGACCACGGCATTCTTATTGTTATCTGTAGCATAATACAGCATGCCCAGTTCAAAGAGCCAGGTAGCTTTGGCCGTATCCAGCTGTAGCGCCTTCAGGTAATAGGGTATGGCTTTGGCATTCAGCTCCATTTCCATATATGTCTTGCCCAGGGTATAGGCCAGTTCGGCATCTGTGGGGTTATGCGGTACCAGTTTAAGCAGAAGTCTTTCTGCACTGGTATAATCCTCCAGCCGGAAATAACAAAGGGCCATCGTTCGCTCCATATTCTGGCATCCGGTACATTTGGCTGCAAAATCAATAGCTTTCTGATACTGGTGATAGTTGTAAAAAAGGGTAACCAGGTTTTTGATCACTTCCAGGTTAGCAGGTTCCAGTTCGTTCACTTTTACAAAGCTCCGCAGGGCCATATCCGTATTGCGCATCAACAGGTTCACATTGCCCTTTTCCAGGTAAGCAGCGGTAAATTTGGGGTTCAGGGCTATGGCCTGGTCAAAGTAAGCAGAAGCAGCCTTCCATCTTTCGGTGGTCTTTTCTTCCAGCCCTTTCTGGTAAAAATATTGAGCACTGTCTGTGTTCTGGGCAAAGACCTGAAATGTCAGTGTCAAAAGGGGTATAAACAGAAGGTATTTCATGTATAAATACAGAAAATAGGTTAAAAGGTCATTTGAGTATCACTGCTCCTAACGCCGGGAGGTGTAATTTTATTTCGTATTTGCTTTGTTTTTTGTCTACTATGCGCATTTCAGGCGATGGGTTGTAGACCTTGCCGGTTCCCCAGTATTTTTCCATATCACTGTTGAAGATCTCTTTCCATTCGGGTTTACCAGTCAGTTCCAGTGTCCAGTCCTGCCGCACCACGGGTGTCATGTTCAATACCACGAGGATATCGTCCTTCTTTCTTTTCCCTTTACGGCGGTAGGAAATAACCGATTCGGCCCGGTGGTGCAGGTCCACCCATTCAAAGCCACTCATATCAAACTGCAGTTCATGCAGGGCCGGTTCATCCCGGTACAGGTGGTTCAGGTCCCTCACACAATTCTGCATCATCATATGACAGTCGAACTGCAACAGTTCCCAGCTCAGTTCGGTCTTATAGTTCCACTCCGTCGTTTGTGCAAATTCGTTACCCATGAACAGCAGCTTAGCGCCGGGATGCGTGTACATATAAGTATATAGCAGGCGCAGGTTGGCAAATTTCTGCCATTCATCGCCGGGCATCTTGTAGATCATCGGACTCTTGCCGTGCACCACTTCATCGTGGCTGAGGGGCAGCATGAAATTCTCGTCGTAATAGTACATCATGCTAAAGGAGAACTTATCCTGGTGATATTGCCGCATCAGCGGATCCAGCTTGAAGTAATCAAGGGTGTCGTGCATCCATCCCATCATCCATTTCATGCCGAAACCAAGGCCCTCTTGCGTCGTTGGCCTGGATATCTTTGGCCAGTCGGTGGCTTCTTCCGCGATGGTTTGTATATCCGGGAAATCGCGGTACATCGTTTCATTAAAATGCTTTATAAATTCAATCGCTTCCAGGTTGCCGTTACCACCGTGTATATTGGGTTGCCACTGGCCTTCGCTGCGGGAATAGTCGAGCCGCAGCATGGAACTCACCGCGTCCACGCGCATGCCGTCAATATGGAATGCATCGAACCAGTAACGGGCACTGCTGATCAGGAAAGACTTAACCTCGCCCCTTTTGTAGTTGAATACATAACTGTTCCAGTCGGGATGGAACCCCATACTCATATCGCCATATTCGTAGGTATGTGTACCATCGAACATGAACAGGCCATGTGCGTCGTAAGGAAAATGCGAAGGTACCCAGTCCATGATAACGCCGATATCGCTTTGGTGGAACGAATCGATCATGGCCATGTAGTCGTCGGGTGTGCCAAAACGTGATGTGGGTGCAAAATACCCGGTGCCCTGGTAGCCCCAGCTACCGTCGTAGGGAAATTCCATCACGGGCATCAGTTCCACATGGGTGAACCCCATCTCCTTCACATAGGGAACCAGCCGCTCGCTGATCTGCGCGTAGGTATTGAAACTTTCCTCATCGGTCTTCACCGGGCGCATCCAGGAGCCCAATTGTACCTCATATACGCTCCAGGGGGCCTGTAGGGCATTGTGCTTCTTTCTTTTCTTCATCCATTCCTGGTCTGTCCAGGTATAACTTGCCTGCCAGCCGATGGAAGCGGTACCGGGCCGCAGTTCCCAGAAACGGGCATAGGGATCTCCTTTTACCAGTTCAATGCCCTTGAAGCCTTTAATATGGTATTTATAGGCATCCCCTTTTTTAAAGCCGGGAATGAACCCCTCCCAGATACCGGACTTGTCTAAACGCACAATCAGCGGATGCTCCCCTTTATTCCAATTATTAAAATCACCGATCACCGACAATTCCGTGGCATTGGGCGCCCACACGGCAAAATAGAATCCGGCCCGGTTCAGCACTTCAAGGGGATGGCTGCCGAACAGCTCATATGCAGTATACAAAGTGCCGTTGTGGAAATTGGAGATATCGGCGTGTGCGAACAGGGAATAATTCCATACCGGTTTTGTGCTGTCCACAAAATGCTCTTCCTCGTATCTATGCATGGCATTCTTTTTTTTTACGGCAGCAGTACCCGTCGTTTTCTTTTTTGCCGGTTGGGTTTTTGATGTTGCCATGATTCAGCTCTTATCTTTAAGCATCTGTGCGTGTAAGTGATTTCTTTAACTTAAAATTATAATTGTACGTAACGGAATATACATATTTATTCCGGACTTTTATTCTTTGCAGGAATTTCTCCTGCTCCATGCCAACCCTACTGTATGCTAAAACTATCTACGCTCTTATCCGTGGGCATTTTGTTGTTCATTGGATCAAAAGCGCAAACTACTTCCCTTTCCGGTACGGTCATGGATACCCTTCAGAAAAAAGGTGTTCAGAACGCGGTTGTAGCCATTCTGCAACCCAAAGATTCTGTCCTGTACAAATTTACCAGAACGGATGCCAACGGCAAATATTCATTCCAGGCCGTTACACCCGGTGCATACCTGCTGCTCACGACCCATCCCTATTTTGCAGATGTAGTGCAGGAGATCACCTGTTTACCGGATCATACTACTTTACCGGCCATTGCGCTCACCTCAAAGAGCAAGCTGTTGGAAGAAGTGATCGTGAAGACAGGGTCGCCGATCCGAATCAAGGGCGACACTACGGTATATACGGCAGACAGCTTTCACGTTCGGCCGGGCGGTAATGTGGAGGAATTGTTGCGTAAACTCCCCGGTATACAGGTAGACAAGGATGGCAAGATCACGGCCAT
The DNA here is from genome assembly GCA_025361325.1 of Bacteroidota bacterium. Lineage (GTDB taxonomy): Bacteria > Bacteroidota > Bacteroidia > Chitinophagales > Chitinophagaceae > Ferruginibacter. The sequence goes on along the minus strand of JANYAL010000069.1, from coordinate 199 downwards.
GGGTGAGCAGGTAAAAAAGGTACTGGTAGACGGGGAAGAGTTCTTTGGCGACGATCCGGGGATTGCTACCAAGAACCTGAGGGCCGATGTGGTGAAAGAGGTTCAGGTATTTGACAAGAAAAGTGACCAGTCCACTTTTACCGGTATAGATGATGGCATCAAAGACAAGACACTCAACCTGAAACTGAAGGATAATGCC
>JANYAL010000046.1 GCA_025361325.1 Bacteroidota bacterium | reverse complement strand
TTCCGCATTTTCTTTTTGCGCAAAAGAAGTGGCATACAAAGTGAATACCATGGCTGCCATACTTATTACTTTTTTCATGTTTGAGTGTTTTTTATGTTTATTAAATAATCAAAATTAAAAAGGGAAACTGAAGAGATTCTGTTTTATCATAGGTTCGGCGGCTCTTTTTTTGTTAAACATGAAGAATCTGGCAATTTTATCAATGCTATCACAATTGTGCCCACCCTGCGTCAGTACCGGATGACTGGAATTGAATAACAATACAGTGAAAACTAGTCAGCGCAGGGATAATGTTAATTTAACGCTTGGCCTATTGAAATATTTTCTATATTCATCATTCTATTCACACTAAAAAACCCACAATTATGTTCGATGATATCTTAAAAATGGTGAAGGATCATTTTGGTAATAATCCCGAGATCGCTAATGCCATACCGGCCGATCAGGCCGATGCTATTCATAACGAAATCGCCAACCATGTAACCAATGGTATAGCGAACCAGCCACCCACGCAACAACCCTCAGGTGGTATCCTCGATACCCTGAAACATAATGTGGCTTCCGGAGGTACAATTACCAGCGCCATTGAAGGCGGACTGGTGAGCAGCCTGGCCAGCAAGTTCGGCCTGCCTCCTTCCATTACGGGTGCCATTGCCGGCGCATTACCCGGACTGCTGCAGAAATGGGCGAATAAGGTATAGGGCTTGTTTCATAAATCATGACCTGAACCTATTATTGTAAGGTTCTACCAATCAACGGATCTTCTTCAGAAAGGAACAATTTTCAAGGAAGAACCTGAAATTATCGGGATTGAAGATAATATCATTATGCGCTCTTGTGCTGTGAATGAAATTGATACGTTGCTGTTTTAGTCCGGAATCCTTCATATCATGTTCTTCAGAGAAGCTAAACGGAATATCCTGCTTTTTAAGGTCGGCCATCATATTCACCGAAACCTCATCAGTACCGCCTCCCTTATTGGTGAAGAGATGTGTAAATACATGTTTCTCATCCTTTTTTATCCAGTCCACATATTTATCCGTTTCACTGTACAAGGCATCAAAGAGAAGCACTTGTTGAACTTCTACTCCCCCATTCTGAAGCATATAGGCTATGACACGGTAGGCACCGGAGTGCCCTGCCAGGATGATATTACCTATCTGGCATTGGGCCGGAATGATCTTCTGCTTTTTCAGGTGATTCAATACATCATTCAGCAGCCATGAAAAAACACTGTCCTTTTCCAGTTTGCCGCCATAGGAATCCGCGGCATCCTTTGCGCTTTCTGCAAGTACCAATACAGCATTACGTTTTGCCTGCACGAACTGAGAAGCCAGGTGAAAGTACTGAAGAGCCGTGTCGATATTGTTATGCCAGCCATGGAACCAGAATACGATATCTACTTTATTGCCGACTGTCTTGAAGTGCCCGGGTACAAGAACATTGACCGAACTATCCATGTAATGCGAAGCAGCATCATAGAAAATGCTATCATGCGTATGACCATTCAGGCGTTTGCTGTCGGGGAAAGAGGTAAACGAAGAAAAGAACCGGATGGCCTTTATGTCTGGAGTATTGTCCCGTTGCGCCCAAACAGTACCAGGTGAAGAGCAAAGGCATACCAGGATGAGCATTGATAAGTTCATGAACCCTGGGGATGATGTAAAACGGTTATTCATCATTACTATGCATAAAAGCCTGTTAACAATCTCAAAGCAGCTATGAGCATAACAGGCGAGGGGCTTATTTTAAACCAATCCTTACACCGGTTGAATACCTGGCAGGGCCTGAGGTATTACCCGTTCCGTTTAGCTCCTTAAAAACAAAGACCTTGAAAAGGACAGCTCCTTTTTCATTGGTTTTGGTATACACCGTTTCTTCTTCATCGGTATTCTGATCAGGGTTTCCCTTTTGTGATGTTTTAATATCCGTAACCGCATACGCATCAAGCCATTCCTTGATCTGCCGGTTCCATTTAGCAGTGATACTATTGGCCGATTGTCTGTCAATCCCTTCACCTGTACTTTGCACCACATTCTCATGCACATTGCTTCTTACGGCAGGTAATGGTGCAAACAATCCCCTGGTATATATTAACCCCGACTGGCCTGATCCATTCATAATGGTCGTGTTCATATACCCCGTACCGGCAAGCTGAAGCATTTTTTCAAAAACATCCTGTGGTCTCTGACCGGTATAGCTGAGTTGAGCTGTATCTCCAATGACATAGTTTATATAAAATTTTATGGACTCCCCTTGCAGCGGATGCGAGGTACATATTACGGAAACAGTATCCGTGCTGACCAGGTTGAAATTGGCCTGGTATACCGGCTGATTCTCCACGAGCTCATTGAGGACTGCGCCACCGGGTATCTCCACCCTTAAAATGTATGGATGTTTCAATTCACCACTGTCCAGGCTTGACTGGGCCCTTATGGACAGGCGGAATGTCTTTATGGTTCTTGGTACGACCTTGCAGACTTCGTAAAAATTACCACTTACCTTTTTGGAAGAAAGGTTCAGATTCATCAGGGAGTCCCCTTTTTGCGGCCATGACCATTTCCCTGTTCTGTCGTTCTGGGCCTTTGCATTTATTGAACAAATGATAAGCAGCCCGATCGTTATAATCTTCATATCCGTATTTTATGATTTGCAGGCCTTATTTGTACATTGTTTCAGATCAAACGGCCCGTCATGATGAACTTTTTATTAAGTTTAAAGGTACTTTATTATGATGAGGATAATCGTTATATAAAACCTAATTATTTTACTGCAAGCTTCGGCAGTGCCGGTTGATGGAGTACCTGATCAAATCTCCTGCCAGATGTGAAATTTCAATTTTCCCCTCCTGCATATGGCTTAGAAGTTCCAGTAATTACAGGTTATAGGTATGCTTCATGTTTATAAATTATTACAAAATTAGATACTATTCTCAGCTTTGGGGATGCAGGCCTTCTGCCTCCGGTCCGGGATATCAATGTTGGCAATGCCACCCCACTGTTTTTCATGAATTATTGGGTAAAAGAGCTGGTATTTCAAAAAAGAATTCGTTGCAGTTGGTGGAAAAATCAAATAGGATAAGGGATACAGTATCCTCAGATATATTTACGTTTCCTTGCAATTCCTGGCATTAGTAAGACATAGAATAATCTGTGAAGCATTTTAAAAAGCAAGCTAAACAGATAAGCAATATCTGCAATTATGTTCAGTTACCATTAAACTTGCATTCACCAGCACAGTCAAACCTCTCATAAATCACATTACCTAATTAAAAAAACAGAAAAATGAAAACACTGATCATCACCGTAATGGCATTTACCATTGGCCATAGTTCATCTGCCCAGGGGCCGGGCCACCAGCGTACGCACATTCCCGGACATCCGCGCGTGAACGAAGTCAACAAACGTATTGACAACCAGGAAAAAAGGATCACGGAAGAAAAAAGGGAAGGCGACATCACGGGTAAGCAAGCTTACCAGGACAGGCGTAAACTTACCGCCATCAACCGCGAAAAGCGTCTTATGCGTAAAACTGACAATGGGCACCTGACCCCTGGTGAACAAAAGGTCCTGAACCAGCAACTGAACAGGAACAGCAGGAAGATAGGCAGTTAATAATACCAGACTGTAATACAAGTTTCAAATCCATATTTTGAAAGGTGAACTTAGGTTCACCTTTTTTATTTGTAACATTCATTAGCACCGGGATTCCCATTGTATGCAGATATTCTTTATTTTTATACAAACTAAACGCAATGAAAAATTTATTTCTTTCAACCGTTTTCATTTTGTCTTTCTGCTTTTCTTCCACCGCCCAGAAAGCACCTTACCGGGTGGTCTTTGACGTTACCAGTAAGGATTCATTGTTACACCAGATGGTGATACGTTGGATCGGTGAAATCGAGAACGCAGACCCCAATGCACAGGTGGAAGTGGTGTTTTATGCCAAATCGCTTGACATGATCACAAAAGACAGGTCTTCCGTTGCCGCAGATGTGATGAGATATGCAAAGAACAGGAATATCCAGTTCCGGGTTTGTAGGGTGGCTATGAAAGCCAATGGGGTAGACCAGAGCCAGTTGCTGGATGGCGTGGGTACGGTGCCTGACGGCATCTATGAGATCATCTCCAAACAGCACGAGGGCTGGGGGTATATTAAAGCGGCAAGGTAAATTGTTACATGCTTTTTAAGTACAGAATAAATAAGAAGTTTTGTAACACCGGGAAATTCACTGCACAGCCCAGCGCATAGGGTATACATGACAATTGTTTACGAATAGTACACAAGCTATCCTTTCCGTTCATCAACTACTTTTTTTTACCATAGATCATGCCATATAGTCCCGTCAAAAACCCGGAGCTTATTAGTACCTACGTCAAAATAGATCATTCCTTTAACCGGGCTGGAGGGTGTGCTGGTTGGTGCCAGTGTAAGTATATTGTTAATGGTAACAATTTTTGTTGAAAAATCACCGCCAATAAGAGGTGTAACGGTGCTGTCGTTTGCTATATATAATTTATTTGAACCTAATTCATTATAGCCCGCATAATACCCAAGAAAAACATTGGCATTGCCCGTTGAGACATTATAGCCCGCATGATACCCAATAGATGTATTAGCATAGCCTGTGGTATTTGAATATAGCGCTTTGCTCCCAATAGCAGTATTAGCAGATGCATGGTAGGTTTGCGTAGCACCAATACCATTATTAAAGAGTGCAGAATCTCCAACTGCAATTAAATTACTTTGTGTTGTATTGCTGTATAATGCAGACTTGCCCATTGCTACATTACTATAACCTGAAGTATTGGAAAAAAGTGCTTTTCCGCCGGCGGAGCTATTGTTGATTCCTGTTGTGTTGAAATAGAGCGCTTCTGAACCAATTGCAGTGTTGTAGTTTCCGGTATTATTACGCAGGGCATAAAATCCGTTAGCCGTATTGTTGGTGCCCGTGGTATTGGTAAAAAGTGCATCTAATCCGGTGGCCGTATTATCTATTCCCGAGGTGGTTGCATTACCCGCCCTGTATCCATAAAAGCTATTATTCAATAAATGGTCTATCCTTGCTGCTTTTTGATTGTTAACAAGGATATTGA
>JANYAL010000039.1 GCA_025361325.1 Bacteroidota bacterium | reverse complement strand
CGTGCCTCATGAAATTTTTTACTCAAACCTTCTTCCAAGTTAAAGGTTTCGGCTATCATGTAACTCAATGCGTCTGCCAATACGGGTATGGCCAACAGTCTGGTGTTGATCACCCCTACGGCAAAGAAAGCATTGGCTAATTCGCCCGCCAGCAGTTTTAAAGACAGCGCTGCCTCTTCCACGGTATCGATCTGGTTGATTCCAGCATTGAAGACAAAAATACCTGTGGTGAGTATGATAAAGAACATCACCAGATTGTTGAAGATCATCCCCCCGTTTACGTCCATCTTCATATCGGCAATGATACGTTTGTCAATGATCAGTTTTTTTCCTTTACTTCCCCACTTCCATAGAAGCCTGCCAGAAATAGAGGTAAGGGCAGAAAGTAGTTCCCAGTATTCCAACAAGAGCCATGAAGAATGCCGGATTATTCTCTATTTTCGGGATGAAAGAACTTTTCAGCACAGCGATCCAATCGGTCCCTGTCAGGAAGGGGATTAGGATATAACTGAACAGAGCTATGCACAGCTATTTCAGGATAGTGGCTATGTTGGGGTGGTTGAAGAATATGAAACTCAGCATCAGTAATGTGGTGAAGAGGATGGAGAATGCGAATGCTGGTTCATCAGGCAAAATTAAATTGCCTACCGCGCCTTTACCGGAGATATCGGCGCCAATATTTAACGTGATGGAAGGGAAACTGATGGCCAGGATTATGTACAGTACTTTACGGGAGTAATATTTTTTAATTACACCCGTTAAACCTTTCCCGGTCACCAGACCAATGCGTGCGCACATTTGCTGTATGGCCAGCATCATAGAGTAAGTGAAGATAGCAGTCCAGAGCAGCTTAGTGCCAAAGCGGCAACGGCTTGGGAATAAGTAGCAATACCAGAATGGTCATCATCACTGGATCCTGCGACAAACCCCGGCCCCAGCACCCTTAGGAACTTTTTTATTAGCAACACGTATTTGTTCCTGGTCTTCATTCCATTTGAACGGTTGTGATCGCTTTCCTGATAAACATATTAAATCATGACTGGTCAAATATTAACTGTATTAACGGTTTCACCGTTATTTTTTCCTTTTCCAAAGCTTTACAGCCTCATACCATATCACCGAAAGGAATCCTGTTGCTGCGCTAACAGCCAGTTCAACACCGGATGGTCTTTCAAACAGGAAGAATTTGGTAAGAGGTGCGATAAACAACAACATTGCCGTTATAAGGAAGGTTGCGCCGATCATCGGCATGACCAGTTTATTCCTGTATCCCAGCGTAGTGATAAAGGAATAGAAAAAGGAACGGTTTACCAGCGTGAGGAAAATATTTGAAGTTATCAATGTAGTGAAGACCATCGTGCGGGTGATATTCTCATTACAGCCCTGTATGACCGCATACTGATAAATGGAAAGCGTTCCGGCGGTGATCAGCAATCCCTGGATGATGCTGGTCATCAGTTCCCTTCCTTTGAAAAAAGTGGTGGCAACCGGCCTTGGAGGTTGCAGCATCGCATTCTTTTCCATCGGTTCATTCTCGTAAATGATGGAGCAGGTGGGGCCCATGATCAATTCTAGGAAAATGATATGTACCGGTGAAAAGATATTGGGGTAAATCCATCCCAATATCAAGGGCAGAAAAACAGTAAGTACGATCGGTATATGAATGGAGATCACATATTGAATGGCTTTTTTAAGATTAGAATAAATCTTTCTTCCCATAGCAATGGCATTGACCATTTTTGCCAGGTCATCATCAATCAGAATCAGGGAAGAGGCCTGTTTGGCTAATTCGGAGCCTTTTTTTCCCATGGCTATGCCGATATGGGCGGCTTTAAGTGCCGGCCCGTCATTCACTCCGTCGCCCGTCATGGCAACGATCTGCCCCTTTGCCTTCAAGGCATTGATGATCCTGAGCTTTGCCTCCGGGAACATCCTTGTGAAAATATTGGTTACCATTACTTTTTCTTCCAGTTCGGGTTCACACATTCCCATCAGTTCTTCCCCGTTGAGTGTTTTATCCGGTTCCTGGAAACCAACCTTCTTTGCAATTGTGGCCGTGGTGGTGGCATTGTCTCCTGTAATGATCTTCACAGCGATACCAGCTTTGTAAAATGCTTCCAGTACATCCGGGATATTCTTTTTAGGGGGATCGTAAAATGCCACCAATCCCTTGAACCGGAATCTGAATTGCTGTTGTTTTTCGGGAAAGTTATTATCGGTGAAATCAGCCAAGCCAACTCCCAGTACCCGGTAGCCTTCTGCTGACAATGTATCTGCTGCACGGGAGATCTTTAGCCGTTCTTCCTCATTCAAACCGGAAATGCCCAATAAAGCCTCCGGAGCACCCTTTGCGGCAATGATTCGGTGCCCCGATCCATTCTCAAATATATGCGTCATCATTGGCGGCCTTCCATCCAATGGATATTCATGGATCATGGAATAATTCTTCCTTTCATCGTTGGCATCCAGGTTCCCGTATATCTCATGTAACACGATCTCCATCGGGTCAAAAGGAATAGGCTCACTGGACCACATGGCTAAAGTGATCAACTCTTTTTCCTGTTCTCCAAACTGGTCCGGGGGAGTAGAGGTCTTCCCTGTTTCCAGTACGAATAATTTGGCGAGTGCCATTTTGTTCTCCGTGATGGTACCCGTTTTATCGGTACAGATAACAGATGCGCTTCCGAGTGCCTCTACTGTCTTGATCTGCTTTACGATGACACCCATTTTCATCAGCCGCCATGCGCCGAGTGCCATAAATGTGGTGAAAGTGACCGGGATCTCTTCAGGGATGATGCTCATGGCAAGGGTTAGCGCCCTGAGCAGGCTATCCAGTATACTTTTTGAATGGATAAAATTCACGGTCCATACGACCAGGAAAAATGCACAGCCAATGTAGACCATCAGTTTTACAAAGTGCCTGATCTGTTTCTGCAGCAGGCTATCCTCCTCCCTGATGGTTTCCAGGCTCTTGCCGATCTTACCCAGCCTGGTGTTGTTACCGATGGCCTCCACTTTACAGATAGCCAGGCCGCCTACGACCACGGTTCCCTGGTACACCCGGTCATTCTCGGTTGTCTCAGATTTCCGGACGGACAAAGATTCGCCGGTGAGAATGGATTCGTTCAGGGAGAAATCATTGGACTGGACGATGATGCCGTCAGCCGGGACTGAACCGCCTTCTTCCACAATCATATGGTCACCCACCACAGTGTCTTCGGTGTTTATTTCGGTTACTGTACCATTGCGTATTACCTTTGCCGCTATTTTTGTGAGTGATTTTAAGGCTTCCAATGCGTTACGGCTTTTATTCTCCTGGTATACAGAAATGGCGGATACCAAGATGATCGCTGATATCATGAAGAAACCGTCACTGTATTTCTCATTAATGAAATATATAGCGGCTGCCGTTAGTAACAACATAAACATCGGGTCACTAAGGATATTTTTTACAGAGAAAAGAATGCTATTCTCTTTTTTGCCGGTCAGTTCATTGCGACCGTATTTTTCTCTGGCCAAGTACACTTCACTATCGGTCAATCCTGTTATGGGGAATTTAGTTGTATCCATTTTAAAAAAAGATCACCTTCCCGGGCATTTAATTTCCATTCCGTGAAACCCGGAATACATTTGTTGAACGAATTTCGTTGCTTATCCAAAATGGTCCCATGATGCTAATCATGGGTTTCAATGATTTTTTATCCCGTAACAGGATGCCAGTAAGACATTACCTTTTGTAGCAAAGCATTTAATTCCCCAGCACTTTAAGGCTTTCTGCGATGATACTCACCGATTCAAGCAACTGTGCTTTACTGATCACCAGAGGTGGCGCAAAGCGGATCTTGTCACCATGTGTGGGTTTGGCAAGCAGGCCGTTGTCCTTGAGCGCCAGGCAGAGTTCCCAGGCAGCATCAGGGTCAGTATGTTTAATGACAATGGCATTTAATAATCCTTTACCCCTTATCGTTTCAATGAAGGGGGAATTCAGTTTCTTCAATTCGTTCCGGAATAACTGGCCCATGGCTTCCGCGTTTTCTGCCATATGTTCATCTTTCAGAACCTGCAGTGCGGTCATGGCAATTGCACAGGCAAGCGGGTTGCCGCCATACGTGCTTCCGTGTTCGCCGGGTTTGATGGTAAGCATGATCTCGTCACTGCACAATACGGCACTCACCGGTAATGTGCCTCCGCTCAGTGCTTTACCAAGGATTAGTATATCAGGCTTTACCTGCTCATGTTCACAGGCCAGTATCTTTCCGGTTCGTGCAAGGCCGGTCTGGATCTCATCAGCCACCATCAGTACATCATATTTCGTGCACAGGTTTCTAATTCCTTTGTAATAACCGTCATCGGGAACAATCACACCGGCTTCCCCCTGTATTGGTTCAAAGAGGAATGCGGCAACATGTTCATTCTGGAAGGCGATCTCCAGCGCATTGAGGTCATTGTGCGGCACCAGCTCATAGCCCGAATTGAACGGCCCGAAATTCTTTTTGGCTGCAGGATCTGTACTGAAGGAGATTATATTCACCGTACGGCCATGGAAATTGCTGTTGCACACGATGATCTTTGCTTTGTTAACCGGGATACCCTTTATTTCATATCCCCACTTGCGGCTAAGCTTAATGGCTGTTTCAACTGCTTCCACGCCTGTATTCATGGGCAGTACCTTGTCATATCCGAAATAACCGGTGATATATTGCTCATATTCCCCAAGCAGGTTGCTGTGGAAGGCACGGGAAGTGAGGGTGAGCTTTTGTGCCTGTTCCACCAAGCTAGCAATGATGCGGGGATGGCAATGCCCTTGGTTGACAGCGGAATAACCGCTCAGGAAATCATAGAAACGCTTGCCGTCCACATCAAATAAGAAGACCCCGTTGCCACGGTTGAGTACCACTGGCAACGGATGATAATTATGTGCACCGAACTGTTCTTCCAGTTCTAAAAAATGTTGCGTATTGACTGATGTGTTCATTGTAGATTGCATAAAAGAGAATTACAGGTGATGATAGAATTGAAAAAGATACCTGCCCCTCTGGGGGACATATCAGGTCCTACGCTCGATGATTGAGTAGATCGAGGTTGCTGTACAGGAAAGATGATATGGTATACAAATTATTTATTGTACTGGTTTTGCAGCAAGTTAGCGCTTTTTTTGAGTAATACAAAACCGTAGCAGTCCCGATTTGGGCATGAGTGTAGAAAGATAGGGCCCGGAAAGATCATTTTCATTCTGCTGTGTGCACCTGTGCTTTGAGATGATACATTTTATGATCAACAGTTTGGGTTAAAAGGTGAGTTTGAACGGCAGGATCAACTGGTGCAAACGAAATAATCTTTATCCGAGAACAACACCGGTGATGTATTTTTTTCAAATATACCAAATACCGTACTGCCACTTCCGCTCATGGCAGCATATATGGCACCCTTATCATACAATGTCGTTTTAATATTATTAATCTCAGGATATGATTTGAAAACTGGTGTCTCAAAATCATTTATCAAATCCGTTTTCCAGGTTTCCATGGGTTGCTGCAGGATCGTTTTGATATTTGTTGTCGGTGGGAAAGGATTGATCTGTGAAAAGGCCCATCCTGTACTCAGGTGAATACCGGGATTCACCAATACGATCTTAAAATGGGAGAGATCGATATCTGATTCTTCCAGTATTTCCCCATTTCCACTGGCAAAACAGGGTTTGTTAATAATGAAAAAGGCACAATCGCTGCCCAGCTGAACTGCATATTGCTGCAGTTGCGCAGACGAAAGGGAGAGGTTGAACTTTTTATCGAGCAGTCTCAAAAGAAATGCAGCATCGGAAGATCCGCCGCCCAGTCCTGATCCCAAAGGAATAACCTTGTGCAGGTACATCTTTACAGCAGGTATCTGCGGGAAATCTTTCTTCAGTAACTGGTATGTTTTCAGGCATAGGTTGTTTTCTTTCTGACCGTCGATCATTAGACCCGTACAGGTGAATTCAACGGCAGATATATGCTGGGAATGATGTATTACTTCCAAGGCATCATTCAGTTGTACTGGATAAAAAACAGTCTCTAGATCATGAAACCCGTCATCTCTTTTGCGGAGGATATTCAAACCAAGATTGATCTTGCAGTTGGGGAACGTGATCATAATTATTTGTGATCAATGTTCAATTGTAAAAAGTACATGGTTAACAGGCAGTATATTGTTTTATTAATAACTAAAAGCTATAGACGGACAGCTCATTGCATTTCACTTATTCTGATTAGCCTTCCGCACAGGCTTCTTCCTCATTTCTTCCTCGATTTGATCTCATCCCTTATGGCAATGGCTCGGATATAATCTTCCTGTTCCAGCACTTCGTTTAAGAGCGTATTCAGTTCTTCCAGGGACTTGGCCTTCAAGTCGTCGCTTCCCCCGGTTTCGGTGGTAACAGAAGTTGTTGTTTTTTTCTTTTTTGTTTCATCTTCCATTAATATACCTGCTTGGTCAAGTATAGTGTCATAAGTATAAATAGTACAGCCGAACCTGACTGCCAGTGCAAGGGCATCTGAAGTGCGGGAATCTATTTCAACGGTATCATTGGCAGAACTACACACAAGTTTGCTATAAAATATGCCTTCCTGTAGGTCATTGATTATCACTTCATGTAATTCCACATTGAATGCCATCATAAAATTCTTCATCAAGTCATGTGTAAGCGGTCGGCTAGGGCTCATTCTTTCCAGTGCTACTGCGATGGCCTGTGCCTCAAATCCCCCGATTACAATAGGTAAGCGGCGCAATCCATTTACTTCACCCAAAACCACTGCATAGGAGTGTGTTTGTGTAATGCTGTGGGAAAGGGCTACAATTTCCAGTTCTATTTTTTTCATATCCAATACTCCATTAGTTAAAAATACCGCTTTATTGAGTAAGTAAGAAAACAAATGACAATTTGTTGTTACCCATATGCTATTAAAAGTTCTAGCTTGGCATGTTGTTCAATTTCAATAATTCAGCTTACAGTATCCAGTTTTCAGTACTTATATTGAAGCCTTCAGTTTCTTGACCGCCTCTATCAATTTTGGCATTACCTCAAATGCATCACCTACAATTCCATAATCAGCTGCTTTAAAGAAGGGCGCTTCTGGATCTTTGTTTATCACCACAATCACTTTACTCCTGTTCACGCCCGCCAAGTGCTGTATGGCACCCGATATCCCTATTGCAAAATACAGGTTCGGGGCTATCGCCAGTCCGGTTTGTCCAACATGTTCATGATGGGGTCTCCAGTTTACATCAGCAACAGGCCTGCTACAGGCAG
>JANYAL010000038.1 GCA_025361325.1 Bacteroidota bacterium | reverse complement strand
TCCTCTACTGGCCACATGATCATAACAGAAAAACTGCTTCGGCTCACGGAAAATGATTTCATGAAGGTATATACCGTGGCCATACAGCTCGGCGCCATCCTGGCTGTAGTGGTATTATACCGGAAAAAATTCTTCGATTTTAAACGCTGGCAGTTCTATGTAAAACTGGTGGTTGCCGTGATACCTGCGGTGATACTAGGCTTGCTTTTTTCCAAAAAGATCGATGCCCTTCTGGAAAGCTCTACCACCGTTGCCCTGTCCATGCTGATCGGGGGTATCATCCTTATTTTCATAGACAAGGCATTCAACAATCCCGTAATCAATTCCGAGGAAAAGATCCCCTACGGCAAGGCATTTCTCATCGGTGTATGGCAATGCATTGCCATGATACCTGGTGTAAGCAGGAGCGCGGCATCCATTATCGGCGGTATGCAGCAGCGGCTTACACGCAGTGCAGCCGCTGAATTCTCTTTTTTCCTGGCCGTACCCACCATGCTGGCTGCCACCGGGTATAAACTGTTTAAATATTACAAATCAAACGGAGGCTTCTCCGGTCACGATATTCAATTACTGGCCATCGGCAACCTGGTGGCATTCCTCGTGGCCATGCTTGCCATAAAATTCTTTATCGGTTTCTTGAAGAAGCATGGTTTCAGGATATGGGGCTATTACCGGGTTATACTCGGCATTCTCCTGCTCATTCTGATCTATACCGGTTACCTGAAATCTTAAATAAATATTTTACAGGATTAATACATGTGTGGGCTGAATAAACTAACTATGCAACTAAAATTAATAGAAAAATGAAAACGTTTATACTACCTGTAGCCCTGGCTGTAACGATGATATTGTTTACCAGTTGTATGAATAACGGCAAGGAATATAAACTGGATAAGGAACACAATATTCTGTATAAAGGTGAAGGGATTGATGAAAGTATGGCTAAGAAACTGGCCGAATACCTGAAGGAACAGATGTACTTCCAGCCGGGTAAGGAAGCCACTGTACAGATCACCAGAAATACAAAGACAAAAGATACGATAAACCTGAACTTCATTGTGGACAAATCGAAGATCACCCCGGATATGGAGAGTAAATTCATCCTGTTCGGCGGGATGATTGACCAGAAGATCTTCAGCGGCACTCCGCTCAATGTGCGCCTGTTTGACAAGAATTTTGAGGAAGTGAAGAACCTGGGTTACGCGAAACCGGTATCTGATGTTGCCCCGGTGCAGACAGAGACAACGAATCCGCAAACAGACACGGCACCTTCCCAGCCAGATTCAACACAACAATAGTATTCACAGGAACAGTTCAGTTCAAATAGCTGGATTGGGCAACCCCTTATCACTTAAACCTATAAAATTCAAAAACATGAAAATGGTAAAAATCCTCAGTGTATTATTTATCCTCTCCCTGGCATTTACCAGTTGCAAGGACTACGGCAAGAAGGCCGTCAAAGATAGTATTGAGGTCTATTACAAGGACGGCGTAACAGCCGACCAGGCACAGAAAACAGCAGAGCTGCTGGCGGCCAGTGTCAAGACAAAGGATACCAGGAGTATTCAGCTCATCAAGAAAAATGATGTGTATTGTTACCGCATGGTTACCGATAAGGCCAAACTGGCCAGTTCAGGCATGCCCGATGAAACTTTTTTCCAGATCGGCAATGAGATCTCCGAGAACATCTTCAATGGTGCACCTGTGAATGTAGAATTGACGGATGATAAGTTTGAGACCTTTAAGACCTTTCCGTACAAGAAGATGGCACCTGTGCAGGAAGTAATGCCCCAGCCGACTGATGTACCTGTTGATAACAACATGAAGATACAGGAAGACACCACTCATATCCAGCAATAATATTCACGGTAATGTATCATAAGCAGACCCTGCATAGGTAGGGGTCTGCTTTTTTATATACTGTTACAGTACTCCGACCGTTACTGGATGAACATACGGCCCCGGTATCCTAATAAAATTGTGCAGGCAAAACGATTTTTAGTACTTTCATCAATCATTTGAACTTTATGCAAACTGCTTCCAGGAAAGTGATCAACGGCTGGGCTATGTATGACTGGGCCAACTCGGTATACAACCTGGTGATCACTTCCACCATTTTCCCCGCTTACTTTGAAGTGGTCACCAGCCAGCGGGTAGACAGCAGCGGTATCGCATATGTTCATTTCCTGGGCAGGGATTTCGTGAATACCTCTTTATACAACTATTCCCTGGCAATAGCATTTGTGATTGTAGCCTTTTCCTCACCTCTTTTATCGTCTATTGCGGATTACAAAGGCAACAAGAAAAGCTTCATGAATTTTTTCATGATCATGGGTAGCATTGCCTGTGCCTGTCTTTTCTTTTTTACGAAGGACAGACCGCTGGAGTTAGGGATCATCTGCATGATCTTAGCCTGTGTAGGATTCTGGAGCAGCCTGGTGTTTTACAACTCCTTCCTCCCTGAGATCGCTGCTCCGGAAGACAGGGACAGGGTGAGTGCAAAGGGTTTTGCGATGGGATATATTGGCAGTGTCATCTTACAGGTCATTTGTTTCCTGTTTGTACTAAAGCCCGGCTGGTTCGGTATGGAGGAGGGCTCCCTGCCCGCCAGGATCTCTTTCTTACTGGTAGGTGTTTGGTGGTTCGGATTTGGCCAGTTTTCCCTGAACCGCCTTCCCCGAAGCATTCCTGCCGGCGAAAAGAATCAACGGAGTATATTAACCAACGGCTACAGGGAACTGGCCAAGGTATGGCATCAGCTGATGAAAATGCCTGTACTGAAAAATTACCTCTTTGCCTTCTTCTTTTACAACATGGGTGTACAGACCGTAATGCTTGCCGCTACCCTGTACGGTAAAAGCGAATTACAGATACCTACCACCAATCTCATCATAGCCATCCTCATCATCCAGGTGATTGCCATACCCGGTGCTTATGCCATTTCCAGACTATCTTCCCTGATCGGAAACTTCCGTGCACTGATGCTGTGCGTAGTGGTATGGATAGCCATCTGCATTGCCGGTTACGCTATCCCAACAAAAGGTATTTATGAATTCTACGTCCTTGCCATCTGTGTGGGTTTTGTCATGGGAGGCATACAAAGCCTGAGCAGGAGCACCTACAGCAAACTGATGCCGGTAACCAAAGACACTACGTCGTTTTTCAGTTTTTATGATGTTACAGAAAAGGTATCCATCGTAATCGGCATGTTCAGCTTTGGTTTTATAACGGAACTGACCGGCTCACAGCGGCTTTCCGTACTTGCGCTGGTGGTATTCTTTGTCATCGGACTGGCAGGACTCTTTTTAACTTTGCACAGGCAAAACAGGACGGCTGTATAACGATGAGACTGTACACCATCAATACCGGTTATTTCAAATTGGATGGGGGTGCCATGTTTGGCGTGGTGCCCAAGAGCATCTGGAACAAACTGAACCCCGCAGATGACAACAACATGTGCAACTGGGCATTGCGGTGCTTACTGATCGAGGACGGGAACCGGCTTATATTGATCGATAACGGGATCGGCGACAAGCAGGATCCGAAATTCTTTAGCCATTATTACCTGCACGGCGCAGATACGCTTGACCGCTCACTCGAAAAATACGGGTTTGGGAGAGCCGATATCACAGACGTGTTCCTCACCCACCTGCACTTTGACCATTGCGGTGGTAGTATAAAAAAAGAAGGAGACCGGCTGGTACCTGCATTTCCCAATGCCATCTACTGGAGCAATGCATTGCACTGGAACTGGGCCAACCACCCCAATGACCGGGAGAAGGCCAGTTTCTTAAAGGAAAACATCATTCCCATACAGGAGAGCGGCCAATTGAAATTCATTGAAGTACCGGTAGCGGTTAAAAATGACTTTAATAACCCTTTACCCATTTGTCCATTCACGGACAATATCAGTATACGATTCGTGAACGGCCATACAACGTCCATGATGCTGCCGCAGATCAGTTACAAGGGCAGAACGATCGTATATATGGCCGACCTGCTGCCATCTGCCGCACATATCCCTTTGCCGTATGTGATGGCTTATGACATGTTCCCCCTGACTACGCTTCATGAGAAAAGATCCTTCTTGCAGGAGGCCGCCGCCAATGATCACCTGCTGTTCTTTGAGCACGACCCGCTCATTGAATGCTGCAGTCTTCAGGTAACGGATAGGGGAATACGCCAGAAAGAAGGGTTCAGGATGGATGAACTGTAATATCACCGAACGCTGATGAGTGAGGTCAGGGGGTACCGCAGGTTCTTATAGGACATCATATCTACTTTGATGCTGCCCACCGCAATAGGACTTTCCACCCGAAGCAGCAGGTGATTGGGGTCATCACTGACCCAGGCATCCATCTTTTCGCCCCCTTCAAAGATGGTTCCTTTGACCAGCAGGGGTTTGAATTTGATGGCCTTGAATTTCCCATACCGGGTCTTGATCTTTTCCTTGCCCAGGTAGCGGATGTACAAATGGTACACCTCATCATCCAGGAACATGTCGAAAGGGATCTTATCATTCACTTTGTACTTGTCAAAATCAATATTGCGGGCATAATAAACGGCACTTACCACGTCCTGGATACATTCGCTTACTTTAAAGACACCATTGGTACTTACAGCCGTACCGGCACCCTGGTTGAAGGATACATTATTGTAATTCTTATAACCCCCTTCATCAACATTGCGTATGAATTTGTATGGCAACAGGGATGCGGTGTCTATATAACTTTCGTAACGGTCCCTGACCCTGAAGAAATTATCGAAGAAGCTGTAGGATTTCCCGTCGCCCACACAATGATAAGCGGGTTTACCGTTGAACCTTTCGATGGTGGTGGTGAAATTGGCCTCCCCGGCACCGATGTACATGCCCAGGGTACTGTAAAAGACCTTCATGATGACCGATTCGCCATCCTGGAAAGCATTGTTCTTTATTCCGCAAAGCTGCGCACTGGAAGAATTAAAACTTGTACTGCAAAAACTTAATAAAAACAAACTTAGTCTAGGGTTGGGTATCATTTTTTCTGTTTGATTTAAAACTTAAAATTAACAAACTGCCAATAAATGCCGGTATGAACAGGTTGATGAACCAGATACCGAAAGTAACAGCCAGTATACCTGCCAGGTTCCTGCTGTATGCAAAAAGGGTCTTTGCCACTGTTCCGCGTATACCCAGTTCCGCAATAGCGAAAGAAGGGATAATGGCCAGCACCCAGAACATGACGCTCACCAACCAAAAACTCTGCCAGTATCCGGGGCTCACCTGCATTACCTGCAGAAACAATATATATTGAAATACAAAAACCAGGTATCTCAGGAATGAAAGGAATAGTAACCTTAACAAAAATTTTACACTAAAGGTTTCAAGTACGGAAATATACCTGGAAAACCTGTCAGCCCGGGGCAGCTTTTCCAGCAATCGGATGAACCAGGGCAGCCGGAAAAGAAATAAGAACATCAGGATAGTTCCCATGATACTTCCGTATAAAAAGATCATGAGCCAGAATAAGGAAAGCCCTATGACCGGTACGTTATCAGCATAGGTGAAAACAAGATAGGCTATTCCCAGGCAACCCATCAGCATGGTAATGATCAGTTGCGCTATACCCCCGGCAATGGACAGGGATATGGAACGGAGGCGGTTACCTTCCTGCAGGAATAACATCCGCCCTGCGTATTCTCCCATCCGGTTTGGCAGGTTCAGTGAAAAGGTTACGCCGCATAACACAGATTTGAAAGCAGTACCAAAACCAATAGGTTCAATGACCCTTACCAGCATTTGCCATTTTCTTGCTTCCAGTCCCCAGTTTACAAAGACGAGAATGATCGCCGTCCAGAATTTCCAGGCCCAGGCTCCGAAAGGTGCCTGTTTTATCATAGACAGAGCCTTTCCCAGGTCAGGCTGTAGACTTATTTGCCGATAGAGCGAATAAAATAACCAGACAGCCAGGACGGGGCCGGCAAACCACTTGATGAATATTTTGATACTTTTGTTCAATACACAATGTTAAATCAATTATCAACTTAGAAATAATTATAGACCGGTGCTTAAGAAACCCGTTATTATCCTTGGCATTGACCCCGGCACCATCATCATGGGGTATGGTCTTGTGCAAGTGAAGGATAAAAAGATCTCCCTGCTGGAGATGGGGGTACTTCAACCCGGGAAAGTTAAGGATACTTATAAAAAGCTGCAACTGATATTCAACACGGTCAGCGGGTTGATCACCAGGTACCAGCCTGATCATTTTGCAATTGAAGCACCTTTCTTCGGAAAGAACGTACAGAGCATGCTCAAGTTGGGGCGGGCACAGGGTGTTGCCATTGCCGCCGCCATGCGCCACGGTTTGGAAGTGACAGAATATTCACCCAAGAAAGTGAAACAGTCTATTACCGGAAACGGCAATGCCGGAAAAGAACAGGTGATGAAAATGCTACAGCATATACTTTCTTTCAGCGAGGATCCAGCTCATTTTGATGCCACTGATGCACTTGCCGTGGCAGTATGCCACCATTTTCAGCAAAGCTCACCCCAAAGCGTAATTGGTAAAAAGGTGGCCGGATGGAAAAATTTCATACAGGATAATCCCGGGCGGGTCAAAAAATAAGGTTGGAGACAGGAAGCAGGCCGTGGAGGACTGTGAATCCGGAAAATGCCTCTATAAGATTTAACTGCGATTCTAAGCTTAACCTGCAGTTAACAAGGGTGGCCGATGCACAACCCCTTTAAAAAAATGATCTTGTGAATTTATCAGGAACGGATCCGTGTTTTTAATAGCCGCAATAACCAGGTTGAAGTTTTAGGTTATTAGACGCCAGTGATTGCTGTAGGCTGAAAAAGTAAAAACAAAGGCCTTTTTTAGCCTTCCTCATTGCCATTACCGCTGTTTCAACTTTTCTCTCCTTCCATTTCATTAGTTTTTTAAGGTTGTAAGCCACTGCTGCCATGATCATGCACTTATTTGCCTGTCGGATTCCTCTTGTGTTTACTCGTCGCATACCTAAATAGTTAATCAGTGTACCAAGAACAGGTTCTACCGTGCTGCTGCGGAGTTTCTTCATGCGTTTTGCTTTGACAGTTTGCAGTCTTACATGCATGCGGTCATATAATGGCTTGTCCACGGTATCATCTATCTTTTTAAAATCACTCTTCCCAATGCATACGCTTCGTAATGGACATTGGGCGCAATCCTTTGAACTGCTTCGGTAGGTTTTCATCAGGTAGCCAAGACTCGTAGTCGTGATCTTTTTAAAAGGTAAAACAGCTCCTCGGCTGCAGATGTAACGATCATTCTCTTTATCGTAACTAAAACCCTCCCGGCTGTTTTTGTATTGTCCAAAGTTGGGTATGTAACCTTCGATGTCGTTATCTTCCAAAGCCTGCAACGCCTCGCCGCTGCTGTAACCCGCATCTGCCAATACTTCCTCTATTTGCAAATGGGCCTCCTGTAAATTCTCTAATGTACTTTTTAATAAGGATGGAAGACACTGACTGTCTTTCTTATTTGCATAATCGCTTTGTATTTGTGTGATCACGTGATGAGCAGTATCTACACTTAGCTGCGCCAGGTAGTTCAGTTGGCGTGGCTTTCCGGGCTTTACCGATATGCGTGCATCAGCGTCCGTAGTACTATAATGAGTATGGTTGCTTAAAAACTTACTGCGCCCATCGTTGCCGCCAGGCATATCCTTGTATTCTTTGGCCTTCCACCCATGGTGCTGATCTACCGATTTTTTTCTGCCTGCTGAAACCGTATCAGTAAGCGTAATAGTAGTTCCCTCGCATACACTGTCTGTGCCGGCTATTGTGCCTGCATCCGGAAGCGGATTTACTGTTACAGCCTGTATGGTGGTGGCAGTACCGCATATATTGGTAACACTGTAGGTTATTGTAGTTACGCCGGTGGCCACACCACTTACTATGCCGCTTCCTGAGCCCACAGCGGCATTGGCATTACTGCTGCTCCATA
>JANYAL010000019.1 GCA_025361325.1 Bacteroidota bacterium | reverse complement strand
GTACGTTAATTTACGCACTAATGACGTAGTAATAAAATATTAACCCCTAAAAATTTGGGCATTTTTTGGGATTGTTTTTCCGCCCTTTCAATTAGATATATATTAACAGTTTCAAAATACTATTCCTTTTCAGGATCAGTTCTTTATGATTGCAATTAACTTATTGATCAATGAAATACCTGGTCCTTTCCATACTGTTCTGTATGCCTGTCATCCATTCGCTCCCGCAAATTCCCGGTCTTGTGGTTCCGCAACAAAAGGATAGATACCATTCCCTGCAGGCATGCGATTATGTGGAGACCCAGTTTAAGGGCTTTGACGGGGTCACTGAATCGGAACTATGGAAAAAAGCAGACAGTTTTTTCTACAGAATGCCGGACGACAGCATACGCATATTCTTAAAAGATCCTTCCTATGTGGTACGCTATTATGCCTTCCTGAAACTGCTGGGCATGAACGACAGCTATGCATTTGAAGCGTTGAAAGGAATGAGGCAGGATGATACCCTCATGCTGTATTGGTTCAATGATGCCGGCGGTTATATGCCTTTTAACCGTTTGCTGGCTATGGAATATGAACGGTTCATTGACCTCAAATACCGGCAGGGGGGCGTTTGCACGCTACCCGACAGGCATTACCTGGGTGATTATACCTACCGGTTTCCGCGGGCGGAAAAGAAGAAATGGGCCATTGTCTCCAGGGAGTTTGAATCTTTGGTACGAACCACCGGGATTGAGGAAGATGCAGGCCTGGTTAAGGGGGGGATAGTTATAAAATACTACACAGCGCCTTCTTACATCGCTATTTGGGATTAAGTCTTACTTGGATTTTATTTTTTAGTGAAAAAACTATATAACGGTACAAGGATACAGGTAAAGAAAAGCTGGTGCAATAAGCAGCCCACCGGTTATTTCAAAACAAATTTAAGCTGCATTATTTTAGTATAGTGCAATCATAAAGGTTTATGCCGACACCTCAGTAATTGGCGGTTATTTTGACAAAGAATTTCAGGAGTGGTCGATTGCATTTTGGAATGAGTTTATAACTGGCTCAAAACAGATTATGTTATCTGACCTTACCGCACAGGAACTTGAATTTGCAAGAGAAGAAATCCGGAATCTTGTAACGAGTATTCCCGAAATAAACAGGGTAGACATTATTGTTGATGATGAAGCTATAAAACTTGCAGAGGCTTATATTACCGAAGGTGCATTGGCAAACAAAAGCTATAATGATGCTTTACATATTGCGCTGGCAACCTTGAACAAGGCCGATGTTTTAGCAAGCTGGAATTTCAAACATATAGTTAACCTTGACAAAATCATTCAATACAATTCAATCAATCTTCGTTTCGGACACAGGTTAATTGAAATAAGAACACCAAGAGAAATTTTAAACCTTACAGACAATGAGTAACAGTAAAAACCCGACTCAACCCATTGCAGGATTAGATGCCGTTAAAATGATGCGGGAAATCCGTGAGAAATTAAGTGAGAGGTATTGGAAACATCCTGACATCTTGAAAAAAGAAATGGAAGAAATCAGGAAGAAGTATCACTTCAAATTGATGATTACAAAGTAAACCCTTTTACAATGCCCGGGAAGCAGGTCTATTTCTTATGCCTTACAAACAAATCTCAGGCACATTGCTAACATGGCATAACCATTTGTCCTTAGCAACGCTTCCCTGACACTCCTGCTTCACTGGAGACATTATTTTAAATTGATAATCCCGGCTAAAGTGTATACCTACAACATTCTGTTTTGCGTCAGTAGGGCGCGATTAATAATTCCTCATTGTAGTGCTACTATCAGCTACATATCGGGCTTGCCCGAATTCTATTTGGCTTTTAATTGTTAACTTCAACTTCAGTTTTTTAATCGGCTTGACGTACCGGGCAGACCAGCATCAAATACCAGTTCTGAGGCAAGCCTCGAGTGTTGTGTGTTACCTGGGTTTGACATCAAAATATTGACAGAATCCTCCTGATTAAAAATATAATAACTAAAATTCATGGACATCACTCTAAACCCTATTGCGACAGTTAAAAATTCACGAACAAAATCTATTGACGACCATTGGACAGAAATAATTTCCATTATTGAACTTGCGGGCAATATGCCGACAGAAGTTCTTAATAACATTACCGATTTTTCTCACCTTGAAATAATATTTTATTTTGACAAAGTAAAAAATGACAATATCGTTTTTTCAGGACGACCGAGAGGAAATCCAAATTATCCTTTGGTTGGTATTTTTGGACAACGTAAGAAAGACAGGCCAAATAAAATTGGGCTTTGTACTGTCGAACTTTTGGAACATAATGGCAGGACAATTAAAGTAAAAAATTTGGACGCAATTGACGGTACTCCAATTCTTGACATAAAACCAGTTTTTAAAGAATTTCAACCAACTGGACAAATCAGACAGCCAGAATGGGTTGCTGACCTTATGAAAAACTATTGGAAATGAAAAAATAGTAAAAGGCAG
>JANYAL010000094.1 GCA_025361325.1 Bacteroidota bacterium | reverse complement strand
TACCATCTGTGTTAATCAACACAGATGGTAGCACCCTGTACACACCCTGTACGCACCCTGACCCCTCCCTGGGCTAGTTTTAATAAAACAGTTCCGGGGTCTTTGCCCAAAATATATGTATTTATTATTTAAAGTGTTATCCGGCGCAATCTTAAAAGAATAATATGCTGTAAAAGGCTTGTAAAACAGGATCTGCGCAAACGGAAAAAGGACTTATCATGGTCTTGTGCAGCAATAGGCAAGATCCTGCACGCTGATCATAAACTGACAGAGTAATCATTTTTGAACTATCATGTATCAGTGCATCCTCCTGCCTGAACCGATTTGCCTAACTTGCAATGATTCATGGAAAAAAAGACCATTTTACGCTGGCTGAAAGGGCTGATCATCATGTATTGTACTGCCGGCATTGCCCTTTATTATCTCCAGGATTTATTTCTCTTTCATCCCAAGCAATTGCCCGCTTCCTATACCTACCATTTCGATATGCCTTTTGAGGAAATGAACATTCCATTCAATAAATCCGATACCATCAGCCTGATCAAATTCTTGCCTTACGATTCGGTCCGGAAAGGGGTGGTGCTTTATTTTCATGCGAATAGGCAGAACGTAGAGAAGTATGCAAAATTTGCCCACAATTTTACCAGCCACGGTTACGAGGTATGGATGGAAGACTATCCGGGTTATGGAAAAAGCGTGGGGGAAAGATCAGAAAAGAGATTGTATGAGCAGGCTGTACAGATCCAGAAAATGGCGCTTGGCAAATATCCCGGTAACAGAATAATCATTTACGGCAGGTCTATCGGCACAGGCATTGCCGCCTATTTGGCTTCCGTAACAGACTGCAAAAGACTGATCCTGGAAACGCCTTATTACAGCATTCCGGATTTGTACGACTGTTTCATTCCCATATATCCGAGCAGGCTAATGGCTACCTATGAATTCCCGGTGTATCGTTTCTTAAAGGATGTAAACTTCCCCGTATCCATTTTTCATGGCACCAATGATTGGGTGGTGCCGTATTTTGAGGCAGTAAAGCTGAGTTATGCGCTGAAACCCGGTGATGAATTGATCACCATTAAAAAAGGGGGACACCTGAACCTGAACGATTTTACGGCCTATCATCAAAAGCTTGACAGTATCTTAGCACTCCCTTAATATCACTGATCTTTTCCCTACCTGCATTTCATAAGGAACCCCCACCTTTAAAGCATAATTCTCCTTTTCATGGCTTACCGGGAAACCAAAACAAACCGGGTAGTCGAATTCCCTAATGATATCGCGGATCGAATCATATACGGTTATGCCAAAAGGCCTTTCCGTATCCTTAATATCTGTGAAGCCTCCGATTACCAGTCCGGCAAGTTTATTCAATTTTCCACCACGTTTTAACTGGTAGAGCATCCTGTCTATATGATAGATGTATTCTCCCAGGTCTTCCAGGAACAGGATCTTGTTCCTTGTGTCAACATCAGATTTGGTACCCGCCAGGTGCACCAGCAAAGAAAGGTTGCCGCCTACCAGTTCACCAACTGTTTTTCCCATCCTGTTGAACAGGTGCGGTTTGCATTTGTAAACAGGTTTTCTGCCGGTGATCATACCATGTATTGACCTGATATATTCGTTCTTCCATTCCCCATCATTGAAGGCTGCGGCCATGGGCGCATGTATGGAAGCCACTTTCAACCTGCGGTTCAGGTGGCAATGCAGAATCGTTATATCGCTGAACCCGATGATCCATTTGGGTTTCTTTTTGAATGCTGTGAAATCAAGCCTGTCTATGATACGCCCCACACCATAACCGCCCCTTCCGAAAACTATGGCTTTAATATTGTCATCGTCAAGCATGGCCTGTAACTCATCGCCTCTTTCTTCATCCGTTCCGCTGAAATAGTTTTTTGAAGGGCTGCCTAGGGTTTTACCCACCATCACCTGAAATCCCCAATCCTGCAAAGTATGGATACAGGTTTGAGCCTTTGCGGCAGCCATATAACCAGCAGGACAGGTAATACCTATCGTGTCGCCTTTTCTTAAATACGGGGGTATCTTCATAAAAATGATCGGGATGTTATAAGCAAAAAAATTACAACATTTTATAATTACATGCTATTTTCAATTTGCAGTTCACAGCTCACAGCTCTCAGCGAATATCTTCTCCTTCTCATCTCTCCTCCGACAACCTGCATTCATTCAGGTGTACGGCCAGGCGATAGGTTGTCCCGATCTTCAATGCCATATTATACTTCTGGTGCCCGACCGGGAAATCGAAACATACGGGGTAATTGTATGCCGATGTTTTTTCCCGGACGATTTCCTGTACTGTTTTACCGAACTCCTCGCCTTTATCATCTTCCTTAGCCTTGATACCACCGATAATCAGTCCGTTCAGGTGACCCAGTTTGCCGGTCCTTTTGAGGTTCCAGAACATACGGTCGATGCTGTAGAGATATTCGCCGGTGTCTTCCACAAAGAGTATTTTCTCCCGGGTACTGATATCACTTTTTGTGCCAGCCAATGATTCCAGCGTTTTCAGGTTGCCTCCCACCAGTTCCCCGGTAGCCAGCCCGGTTCGGTTACCGGGGTGCGGTGTGAACAGGTAATTCATCTTTTCACCGGTCAGGCATTGCCGTATGGATTCAATGCTTTCAACCTGCACGGGTTCCGCGGTTCCCCAGTTGGCCGGAAAACTGTTGCACATCTTGGAATGAAGGGTAGCTATCCTTTGGTTGCGGTTAATATGCGCGTGGATAACAGTGATGTCGCTGAATCCGATGATCCATTTGGGATGTTTGGTGAATTTTTTAAAATCAATGTCATCAATGATGCGAACGGCTCCATACCCCCCACGGGCACACATGATCGCTTTTAGGGAATTGTCATCGAGCATCTGCTGCAGGTCGAGCAGCCGCTCGGGATCCTTTCCGCCCATCGTGAAATCCTTTTTACCAATGGTATCACCGATCCGTACCGCAAAGCCCCAGTCTTTCATTTTATTCACGGCGGGCTGAACGTCCTCCATGGTGATAAAACCAGCCGGACAAGTGATGCCAATGGTGTCTCCTTTTTTCAGATATGGCGGCAGGAGGGCAGGCGATTCGGGTTCTTCAAATAAGGTACGGCCCCGGGCGATGGATCCCAGGGTGGCGCCCATCGGAATTACAGTGGAAAGAAAATCCTTTCGTTTCATGACCTGAATGTACTCAAATTTCGGTATTGCCTGCTGAATAGGTATTTTTGCAGGCGATGAACGATCCTAAACGATATCTGATCACGGCCGCATTGCCCTATGCCAACGGTCCCGTGCACATTGGCCACCTGGCCGGGTGCTATTTGCCTGCGGATATATATGTACGTTATTTAAGGGCACAGAAAAGAGATGTACTGTTCATTGGCGGCAGCGACGAACATGGCGTTCCTATCACCATTCGAGCCATGAAGGAAGGCATCACGCCGCAGTTGGTGGTGGACAGGTATCACACGCTCATCAAAACATCCATGGAACAGATGGGTATATCCTTCGATATATATTCCCGCACTTCCAATGCCATTCATCATGAGACCGCTTCGGCCTTCTTTAAAAAAATGTACAACGACGGCCTTTTTGAAGAAAAGGAGACCGAACAGTATTATGATGAGACCACTCAAACATTCCTGGCAGACCGTTATATCACCGGCACCTGCCCCAAATGTAACTTCGATAAAGCC
>JANYAL010000090.1 GCA_025361325.1 Bacteroidota bacterium | reverse complement strand
ATGAGCGATACCAGCCGGATCGTTGACCGCCTGGTACGCAAACAACTGGTAAAAAAAGCGATCTGTAAAACCGACAAACGGCTGGTAGATATATCCATAACCGCAAAAGGCAATAAACTGCTGGAAAAAGCAGATAAATATGCAGATGAGATGGATGCTGTATTTGGAAATCTTTCAGTAAATGAAGTAACCTCACTCAACTTTTTACTGGATAAGATCCGTGAAGCAGATAATAAGGAAAGATGATGCAAATGCCTGCACGAATTGACATACTGAAACATAAGATACTTATTATATCCTGCTGCCTCCTGGCTGTAAGTGCAACCGCCCAGAACAAACCGGAGTTCCGTGGCGTATGGATAGCCACCGTAGATAATATCGACTGGCCTGCAAAAGGAAATTACAATTCCGATTCTCAAAAGACTGAATTCATCAGGCTGCTGGACATGCACCGGGGTAACGGGATGAATGCAGTGGTGGTTCAGGTAAGGCCGGCAGCGGATGCTTTCTTCCCTTCACCCTATGAACCCTGGAGTGAATGGCTAACCGGCAAACAGGGTGCTCCGCCCCAGCCCTATTACGATCCGCTTGAATTTATGATAAATGAGTCGCATAAACGGGGCATTGAGTTCCATGCCTGGATGAACCCCTACCGTGCAGAGTTCAGTATTGGGAAATCTTCGATATCGCCAACCCATATCACCCGGCTACATCCCGACTGGTTTCTGGCCTACGGCGAAAAAAGGTATTTCGACCCCGGCAATAAAGAAGTGCAGCAATATGTCACCAATATCGTAAAGGACCTCGTAAGCCGGTATAATGTGGATGCTATACATTTCGATGATTATTTTTACCCCTACCGCATTCTGGGAAAGGACTTCCCCGATAACGAAAAATACCTGCAGTACGGAAATGGAATGAACAAGGACAACTGGAGAAGAAGCAACGTAGATTCCATCATACTGATGCTGAGCAAGGCGATTAAAAAGGAGAACAGATACTGCCAGTTCGGGATAAGTCCATTCGGCGTCTGGCGCAATGCCGATAAGGATTCCCTGAACGGAAGCAATACCAGGGCTGGCCAAACCAATTATGATGACCTCTATGCCGATATCTTATTGTGGCTTAAGAAAGGATGGATCGATTATGTGGCACCACAGCTTTACTGGGAGTTCGGTCATAAAGCTGCTCCGTATGAAGTGCTGGTGGATTGGTGGGGCAAACACACATATGGGCGAAACTGCTATATCGGTCTTGGTTACTACAGGGCCAATTCAAATGCAGCCTGGAAAGACCCAAACCAGATCCCCAGGCAGATACAGGCCCTGCGGAATACCCCCAATATCAATGGCATGGTTTTTTTCAGCAGTAAGACATTTGACAAGAATCCCAATGGATGGAACGACAGCTTAAGGAGTAAGTATTATACGATTCCTGTGTTCCCGCCACCCATGCCCTGGATCGACAGTATGAGGCCCGAAGCGCCACAGATCAACTCGGTGGGACTCCGCAAGCATGACAGCCTGTACCAAGTGAAGGGGGAATTCCTGCACCCCTGGCAACATATAAAAAATATCGTTGTGTATGTATATGAAGATATCAAAGGAGATTTCAGCAACCCGGTACTGGATAAAGTGTATCATTTCAATACCCAGGGACAGCAGTTTTTGCTGGTGTTCCCCATCGACCCCCTGCACAAAACAAAAAGTTTTGGCATAAGCACCGTTTCCAGGAATAATATGGAAAGCAACATGCAGGTATTCCAGTGGCAAAATCTGGACGAATAGCTTCCCGGCCTTTGCACCGCCCGTTCATTTTCTTTACCTTTGCATCATTGAATTTTTCTTCCAAATATCTAAACTACACCTATGCCCGGTTATGAATTTTTCGGTGACGAAGAGCGCAAAGAACTGAATGACGTGATACAAACAGGTATCCTGATGCGATATGGCTTCGATGTCCCGCGTAAGGGCATATGGAAAGCAAAGGAGCTGGAAGTTGCTATTTGCAACACCTTTGGCTGCAGGTATGCCCAGCTGGTGAGCAGCGGTACAGCAGCCTTAACCGCGGCCATGTCTGCCCTGGGCATTGGATATGGCGATGAAGTGATACTGCCTTCATTCACTTTCGTGGCCAGTTTTGAGGCCGTACTCAGTGTAGGTGCCATCCCGGTATTTGTGGATGTGGATGATACCCTCACCCTGGATCCACAGGCTGTCCGTTATGCGTTGACTTCAAAAACCCGTTGCATCATGGCCGTTCACATGTGCGGCAGCATGGCCGACCTGGATGCATTAAAAGCAATTTGTGATGAACACAGGCTGATCCTGCTGGAAGATGCATGCCAAAGCATAGGCGGTTCTTATAAAGGTAAAATGCTGGGCACTATCGGTGATGCCGGAACCTTCAGTTTTGATTTTGTAAAGACGATCACCTGTGCGGAAGGGGGGGTGGTGATGACCAACAGGGAGGATGTTTACCAGTCTGCAGACGGATACAGTGATCATGGTCATGACCATACAGGTGCCGACCGTGGTTCCGACCTTCATCCTTTTGTAGGTTACAATTTCCGGATCAGCGAACTGCATGCTGCAGTCGGGCTGGCACAGATCAATAAGCTGAACAGCTTCTTATCAATCCAGCGAAAGAATCATTCGGCCTTAAAGAAAATATTATCCTCCATCCCGGAAATCTCCTTTCGCAGAATACCAGATGAGGCAGGCGACAGCTGTACCTTTCTCAGCTGGTTCCTTCCAACAGAAGAGATCACCATGGCGGTCGTTTCAGAGATGAAAGCAAAGGGAATACTGGCCGGTAATTTTTACTGGTATGATAACAACTGGCATTATATCCGCAAATGGGACCACCTGAAAAATTTCCGCACCCTAAATACCCTGCATCCAGACCTGAAGGCTGCGGTCATTCACCATGCCAACAAGGATTTTACTGCAAGCGATGACATCATGGGACGTTGCGTTTCCACCGCTATCAGCCTGGCATGGACCGATGAACAGGTAAGAACCCGGGGAGAACAAATGGTACAGGTGATCAGAAATGTATTGAGCGAACAGGGGGTAACCATTTAAACACAATTATTTCATACAATATTCCAGGAAACTGCTCATCTGCTTATTTTGTATTGCCTATTGACTATAGGCAACACTGTTGGGCTTCCCCTCCATCCAGTCGCAATACTGTATGCTGCCTAACCTGAATTTAAAAGGGACCCTGGTTGCTTTTTGAATCCTTAACTCCTGTCTGCAAAAAAAACCAAGTCCTGAAGCATAGTAATTGCCCTGCAAAAGAACGGAACCCGTTGAAGACCATAATGGGTAAACCGGATTTTTTACAGGGTCTATATGGTAAGTGTGCAGCATGGTACCCTTCGGCATTATACTTACGGAAGCTTTAGAAGATAATAATATATAGCTGCTTAGCTGCTGATTCTGGCAAAAAGCGTGCCCTTCCACAAAAATCATGCAGAAAATTAAAATATTAGCTTTTAGCTTCACTTTACAAGGTGGTTTGTCTGTAAATTTACGCCGGAATCCGACAATAGGATCTACTTTAACATATTATGGCGTTAAGTCAGGGATTATATCAAAAACAGTTACAAAAACTATCTCCACAACAAATCCAGCTGATGAAACTGTTGCAGGTTCCAACAGCTATACTGGAGGAAAGAGTGAAGGAAGAAATTGAGGAGAATCCGGCCCTGGAACTGGCAGAAGACGGTCATGAGGATGAATACGATGAGGCCAATGATGAGTTCAAGGACAAGGAGACGGATGAATTTGAATCAGAAGGCAGCCAGGATGAATACGACAATATTGACTTGAGTGAATATGTATCTGATGGGGATGATGAAGTAGGAGATTATAAACTCAGGGATGAAAATTACCCTGAACTGGATGACAGTAGGGTGTTCCCACATAAGATTGAGACGGGTTTCAATGAACTGATGCTGGAACAACTGGGCATGCTCAACCTGGACGAGCACCAGCAACGTGTAGCTGAACAGATCATCGGAAACCTGGACGACGACGGTTATTTACGCAGGGACATCAGTTCCATAGTAGATGATCTTGCTTTCAACCAGAATATTGAGACCAGCCCGCAGGAGATCAGCGGTCTGATCATACAGATACAACAATTCGACCCCCCGGGATTAGGGGCCAGAAACCTTCAGGAATGCCTGATACTTCAACTGGAGCGAAAACTCCATGAAGGCATACACGTGGAAATGGCGCTGAAAGTGATGGAAAAGTACTTCGATGAGTTCACCAAGAAACATTATGAAAAGATCCAGCGTGGCATGAACCTCACCGATGAGCAGCTCAGGGAGGTGATCAACCAGATTATCAAACTCAATCCTAAACCTGGAGTCAATGTAGGCGACAGCA
This sequence comes from Bacteroidota bacterium, assembly GCA_025361325.1. GTDB lineage: Bacteria > Bacteroidota > Bacteroidia > Chitinophagales > Chitinophagaceae > Ferruginibacter. Next base: position 12,465 of record JANYAL010000090.1, on the reverse strand, counting down.
ATAAAGGGGAAAATTATGTAGTGCCTGATTTCTTCATTTACAACAACGCCGGAAAGCTCGAACTCACCCTGAACAGCAAGAATGCTCCCGATCTGAGGATCAGCCAGGGGTACCGGGAAATGCTTCAGGAATATGACAAGGGAACCAAAAAAGACAAAAGGCAAAAAGAAGCGGTACTGTTCATCAAACAGAAGATAGATGCCGCCAAATGGTTCATCGATGCCATCCGTCAGCGACAGAATACCCTGCTCAACACCATGGAGGCCATCATGAATTACCAGTACAGTTTTTTTGTGACCGGTGATGAGACCGAACTCCGCCCCATGATCCTGAAATATATTGCCGAGGCCACCAATCTCGACATCTCCACCATAAGCCGGGTGGCTAACAGTAAATTCGTGCAGACCGAATTCGGAACATATCGGTTGAAATTCTTTTTCAGTGAGAGCCTGCATACGGACAGCGGTGAAGAGGTTAGTACGCGTGAAGTAAAAAAGATCCTGAGCGACCTTATAGAAGCGGAGAGCAAGAAACACCCGCTGAGCGATGAACGCCTTACTGAATTGTTACAGGAAAAAGGTTATAATATTGCCAGGCGCACGGTTGCTAAATACAGGGAACAGCTGAATATACCCGTGGCGCGCTTAAGAAAAGAATTATGATGAACAGTACTCTTACCAACACGGAATGGGCTACAAATGCACAAGAAGAGTCCGGGACTAAAGACCATCCGGGAACTGTGGTGCGATTCTTTGGTCATCTTATTTCTTTCTTGTTTCATCCGCTTTTCATCCCACTATATGTGGTTGGATTCTTCCTGTATCTTCACCCGTCTTATTTTTCGGGATTTGGGAAGTATGAAAAGGCCAATTTCTTATACGCCACCCTGCTCAATACCGTTTTCTTTCCCCTGCTGGCCGTGCTGCTGATGAAGGGGCTGGGTTTCATCAGGTCGGTCTTCCTGCATACACGCCGCGACAGGATCGCACCCTACCTGGCTGCCATGATCTTCTATTTCTGGGCGGCCTGGGTGTATTTTAAATTCGAACCTTCGCTCGCTCCTGTTTTTCCATCTTTTATGACGGGTATCATGATCACTACGGTCGTAGGACTGCTTTCCAATATCTATTTCAAGATAAGTATGCATGCCATGGGTGTGGGCGGGATGCTGGGCATTTTCCTGATCATTATGAAAAGCAATACCATGCTCATGACATGGCCCTTATGCCTGGCGTTGCTCATAACGGGACTGGTTTGCACATCGCGCCTTATCATCAGCGACCACTGCACCCGGGAGATCTATTGGGGACTCGTTGCGGGGTTACTTTGCCAGTTCGGTGCAGCGCTGTTCCTGCTCTAAAAAATAAAAGCCCCGCCTAACCGGGGCCCTTATTATTCCTGTAGTGCCTAACAATAAAACTTCAAAACTGTAGAGGTAAACCAAGCTTTAACTGTCAAGTATGGTAGAATGCGGGTTGTATCTTGCTACCGGATGGTAAAAGAACATACAACTCCCGTTCTTAATGATATTGATAATGCGTTTGTGTTCTGCGATTGGCACTGCCGGGCAGCCCTGGCTGCGGCCGAGATAACCACGGCTCCGGATAAATGCCTCGCTCACATAGGTTGCTCCATGTAATACCACAGCCCTTTCCATGGCCTTGTCATTGATTCCAGGTTGACAGCCCATCAATTGTAAAGAATACCCATTGGCGCCGGTATAGGTATTGCCGGTGATAAAGAAGCCCAGGCTGCTTTTATATGATGACACTTCATTAGAAAAAGCATTGGCATAATTGTATCCCGAATTGCGGCCATGTGCCACAAGTGTATTTACCAGTATCTTTTCCGCCCGCATATCCAGTATATAGAATCTTTTCGCTGTCGATGGCTTGCTGTAATCAATGATGGTCAGTACGGATGTGTTGGAGATAAGGCCCTTTTGAAACAGGTGATCATACCCCTCAACCGCCAGGTCAAATGCTTCTCTGGACAGACCGGTACCGGCTAAATGCCATGTATCATAATCGCCGGAATGGTGAATAACAACATGATCCCTGGAATAGGGTGTATTCATTGAAAACTTTAGGGAATGATCCATACCGGCAGGCGATGCCGGAACAGGAGTCAACAGGAGTAATACGGGTAATAATGAAACAATAAAGCAGATGATCCTCATACTTGTGGTTTTCAATAGGGATGCCGGGTATTCTGCACCGATCCTATAAATCGTTTTTGTACAATAAATTATTGTGTTATAGGGAAAAAACAGGTTATTTTTTTTAATGGTAACTGTAAAAGGGAGATTTACGTGGTATTTTGGCAATAACGTTACCATAGTCCACTACAAATTGAAAAGTGATTTAACTAATTTTTGGGAATGATATGTACGGCTAAAACATCCGAAATTTCCCGCTGAAATGTTAATCTGCCGGTATACCGGATAAATGGCATGATTTTGGAATTTAGAGAACTGTAAGACCAAATAATATTTTTTAAGCTCAATCAAATTTTATTTATGGATAACACAAATTTTCCGTCAGCTACCATCAATGACCGCCCCAAACGCCGGGATTACCGGAATGTTTTTATCGGTGTGCTCGGAGCCACTGTGATAGGCCTCGGAGGATATATGGTATATAACAAGAACAAATCATCACAATCCATCAAAAAACAGGAAGCAACCATTGCCACCATCAGCGATGAAAAAAGCGATGTGCAGAAAAGCTTTGATGCTTCTCTTGCCAGGCTTGATTCCATGACCGGAATCAATGCCGGACTCGAAAGCAAACTGGCCAATAAGAATTCAGAGATTGCCAGTATCAAGGGGCAGATCAGAAAGATCCTGAATAAGAGCAATGCCACCGCGGCAGAGCTGGCAAAAGCCAAAGGGCTAATCGCAGATCTTAACGGCAAGATCGTGAGTCTGGAAGCAGATGTGGCCAGGCTGACCAATGAGAACAAGTCGCTCAACAATGAAAAGATCGCGCTGACAGCCGAAAAGGATAAACTGGACAAGGACCTTGCCGCCACAACGGTGGTAAAACAGGATCTGGAGAAGAAAGTAGACATCGCTTCTACACTGAATGCCTCTAATATCGTCATCACGCCTATCGATATTAAGAATAACGGTACGGAAAAAGTGAATACGGTTGCAAAGCGTGTAGACAAACTTGTGATCTCCTTTGATGTAGATAACAGGATCGCCCAGCCCGGAAAGACAGATGTGTTTGTACTGGTGATAGGCCCGGATGGCAACCCCATCAGTTCCGGAACAGAGACATTTACCACTCGTGACGAAGGGAATAAATCCTTCACTGCAAAACTGGCGGTTGATGTGGAAACTTCAAAAAAGAAGAGCGTAGAATTTGCGTATGCCCCCGGCACGAAGTTCCAGACAGGGAATTACACGGTGCAGATTTACCAGAACGGTTACAAAATAGGTGAAAGTGTATGTGCGCTGAAGAAAGGTGGATTGTTTAGTTAATAAAGGGTTTAAGGTTTAACAGGAATAAAGGACACCCGCTCCGGTACGAGTTTAACGTATCGGGCGGGTTTTTTTACCAGGGTGATCTATACACCAGGCCGTTTTTCATTACCCATTGTACCTGCTCCAGCAATTGTATGTTCTCAAGGGGGTTCCCTTTTACAGCTATGATATCGGCAAATGCACCCGGCTTTATTTCCCCGATATGATCTTCCTGTTCCAGTAACTGCGCGGCCGTGATGGTAGCGGTCTGAATGGCCTGGAGGTTGTTCATGCCCCATTTGACCATATATCCGAAGTCCTTAGCCTCCGGCTCGTTCCAGCTGTACCCGCCTATATCCGTTCCATAGGCAATCTTCACACCACCCTCCAGCGCTTTCCTGAATACCTCGGGAAAACTCTCCATGAAATAGCTGTTGATAGGGCTGCCCTCTTTGGCCCTTCCGGCAGCAACATAGGCACATACATATATAGTAGGACACCAGAACACATTCCTTTGCACCATCAGCCGAATACATTCAGCATTCATTCCAAAGCCATGTTCTATGCTCCGGGCACCTGCGTTTATGGAATAGATGATCCCGTCGGGTGTTACCGCATGGGCGGCCAGCCTTCTCCTGCTCTTAGTCGTTTCATCGGCTACCGCTTCTATCTCTGCAGCTGTGAAATTGGGAGAACTGTGATACGTGCCATCGGGTAACCGGTAGTACCCCCGGTCGGCATATACCTTTATCCAGTCGGCACCGCCCGCCACCTGCTCACGCACCGCCTTACGGGCCTCATCGGCACCATTTACCTCCTGGATGCCTTTGGGCAAGTCTAGTTCCCAGTTGAATTCCCTTGGACTCAGCGGGTAATGCCCCACCGTATTGATGGCCCTGGTGCTAACGAACATCCGGGGACCCGGGATGATGCCGTTATTGATGGCCTTCTTGAGGTCCACATCAGCATACATGGCTCCCTCCGTCTCCAGGTCACGGATGGTGGTGAACCCATTCTGCAAAGCGATGTTACAACTGCGGCTTGCCCGCAGTGTTCTGTACGGAATGGATTCTTTCAACAATTGCATGGCATAATCATCAGACGTGATATCACCCTGCAGCAATACATGCGTATGGCAGTCAATGAGACCGGGCATCACAAAATAAGCCGAAAGGTCAATAACGGTGTCTGTTCGCCTTGAAAAGGAAGCCAGGGGCTGAACCGATTGGATGAAATGATCATCCAGTATGATGACCTGGTTGTGCAGCACTTCACCGGTACGCGTATTCAGGAGGCTACCACACTTTATGGCAACGGATCTGTGCTGCGCAAAAGAACAGCAGGCAATACATTGGTATGCAAGTAATAAAAAAATTCGCATCGTCTTATAGAATTATGGTGATCAGTACCGGCGCCGGAGCTAACATCAGTTCTCCCGGGTGACCTTGCCTTTGCTGTATACGGTGGTATGTATAAGTTCACCGTCCTCATTATAACTCATCCACTCCCCATCCTGTACGCTACAGAGACCGCGTTCTTTCAGTCCTGCCCAGTTGCTTGTGGTGTTTCGGGCATACTGGCCCCTGGTCTTAACCATACCGCTTGGCCAGTACTGGATATAAGCGCCTATAAAACAGGTGTTGTACTTTAACCCTTCAAAGACAGGCTGGCTCTCCTTGTCGAAATTCTTTTCCCAGTATATCTTATTGGAAAAATAAACCGGAGGCATTTTGCCGTAATCGACCGTTCTCACGGTGTCAATATGTTTAGAAGACTGGCTGAAGCCGATCACTGAAAAACAGCCTGTCAAAAGCAAGAGGCAAAGATGTTTCTTCATGGTAATGATGTTTTATGATTCCCTGTTGTAAAACTAATTTTATTTCCTGAGGTTTTATATAGTTTTTAGTACCCGGTTCAGTGCCCGAAAATTCCGGTTCAGCCGTAAAATAGCCCGAGCTGAGGAATATTACTTGCAGGAGCGTTATTTGCAGTATATTTTTACATCAGAAACTTATTACCTATATCCTTTAGAAGACCAATCCGATAATCCCAATAGAAAACCAGCTTATCCAAATCCAACGAAAACCAAAAAATCACCACAAGAACAAAGATTTTGAGCCTCCCGAAAGGGAGGTTTTTTTTAATAGTCCGCTGTTCCCAGTTGGCAACCTTTCAGATGTAAAGCTTGGGAATACATAATACATTTCATACAACAGGCACCCAACTAAGAAATACCTACTAAGATCTATTTAATCAATAGTTTACCGAACTTCCTTATTTCCTCCACTTCACCCGGACTTAGTATTTCCTTATGATCATATTTTGACTGCAGGAAAAGTACCCGCTTATGCAACGGGAACCTGGACAGGATATCCGTAATCATTTTCCCGGTTTCGGGGTCATTAGCCGGCATATTGATCTTAATACTGGCAGGAGCCCGCTCCCGGGTAGGTTTCTTTCTGATGATGGCTTCCAGCGTCGCCAGCTTGTGCGGGGGTATGCCGTCCGTTCTTGAAGCTTTACTGTACAGACCTTCCAGCTGCTTCTTACTCAGTCCGCCCCGGTTACAGTATTGCGTGTAAAGACTATTGATGAAAACAGAGGAAGGATGGGCCTGCACCATGGCTTTCAGGATATCAAGCGTGATATTCACTTCGTTCATGGAGTGAAAATAATGAATGATTTGATAATTTGGTGATGGTATCTGCCTGGCTGGATAATGGATGCCGGATAGGTAATTCAAAAATCCGGGAACTATAAAAACTCGAACCAGGAACTAACACAGTTTTCCCGTCCAGTACATCAAAATCCCGGTTCAGTGGTTAAATAGCCCGGGCGGGAATATATAAGTTGCAGGAGCGCTTACAGCCGAATAATTTTACATCAGAAACCAACCAATATTCTCTAAAAGACCAACCCAAATCCAGATCCTGTTAAAAGACCAAACCTCAAGAACAAACGATTTTAGCCTTCTTAACTGGAGGCTTTTTTTATTATCCCCCAGGCAGACAATGGACTGTCCATTACCTGCTTAACGATGATTTAACAGCATGGGTTTAACTTTTTACATTAATTACAGTCCACAATCTCACGCTTCTCATCTAAATCAACTGGAATGGGCAATACCGCTGTCAACAGCAATATCAAACCTTACAAAGGCCGGCTGACAAAAGAAGATGCCACACATTTACTAAAGCGCACCATGTTCGGGGCCAGGCAGGTAGATGTGGCAGTTTTCACTGGTAAAAAAGCGAACGATGCACTAGAAATACTGCTGAATACCCCGGAAGATCTGCCTGCCCCGCCTGTCAATAATTACAATGACGACAAATATACAGATGAGGAGATTCCCCCCGGACAAACCTGGATCACTGCCAGCAAACAGTCGGGAATGAATGGTGGTAAACGGAAGAATTCACTCCGGAGCTGGTGGACAGGCCTGATGCTGGCTCAGAAACCTACTTTAAGAGAAAAAATGACGCTCTTCTGGCATAATCATTTCTCAACAGAAATGAATAAGGTAGACAATGCCTTCTTTTCCTATAAACAGAACATGCTTCTAAGGCAATCTGCCCTGGGCAATTTCAAGGAAATGGTGAGGGCCATCACCACCGACCCGGCTATGCTGAAATACCTGAACGGCAACAATAATGTAAAAAAGGCTCCTGATGAGAATTACGGCAGGGAATTGCAGGAATTGTTTACCGTGGGAAAGGGCCCGGGGTCGCATTATAATGAGGACGACGTTAAAGCCGCCGCCCGGGTCCTCACCGGCTTCAGGATAGAGAACAAGGTATTGCCGGAGGCCCACGGTCTCTTTGATCCCAAGCGCCACGATGAGACCGATAAGATTTTCTCCTCTTTTTACAACAATACAGTGATTAAAGGACGCAAGGGTGATGAGGGTTCCGGGGAATTCGATGATATGCTCGATATGATCATGGCACAGGAAGAAGTGTCGCGTTTCATTTGCCGTAAACTTTACCGGTTCTTCATATACCATAACATTGATTCGGCTACAGAAAAGAACATCATCACGCCGCTGGCCAGGACCTTCCGTAAGCATAACTATGATATAAAGCCTGTATTGGCTGAGCTCCTGTGCAGCAATCATTTCTTTGACCGGAACAACAGGGGATGCCAGATCAAAAGCCCGGTGGATTTCTGCATCGGCCTTTGCCGGGAATTCAATATCAGCTTCCCTGGCGATGAAGATTATATACAACAGTATTCCCTCTGGTACACCATACATAACACCGCCGCCGTGCAGCAGCAGAGCATTGGTGATCCACCCAATGTAGCGGGCTGGCAGGCTTATTACCAGGTTCCCCAGTTCGATAAGATCTGGATCAATTCAGATACCTTGCCCAAGCGGAACCGGTTCACCGACAAGATCGTAACCAGCGGCTTTGCGAAGGATAAGAAAAAGATAATTGTAGACGTTATTGCCTTCTTACAAACATTTGCTAACCCCGCTAACCCGGATGCCCTGATCGGGGAATGTATACAACGGCTATACACGGTTCCCCTGTCAGACACGGAAAAGCAGCATATTAAGGAGGGGATATTATTATCCGGACTACAGGGAATGATGAGCGACCATTACTGGACTGATGCCTTTACACAGCTGAAGGATGAGGCCAATAACGAGAACCGGAAGGATGTAACGGAAAAGCTAAAACGACTTTTTCAGTACCTGATGAATTTACCGCAGTACCAATTATGCTGAACCCATAACAGATAACCCTTTTTACATGAAACGCAAAGACTTCATCAAAAGATCCCTTAGCGGCCTGGTGCTGCCGGCTTTCTTCAACGGCATCTCCCTGAGAACGCTCGCGGGTGCCCCCATGATGCACGCCCTGCGCCGGTATTGGAACGATGACAGGGTGTTGGTACTGCTGCAGTTTGCAGGGGGCAATGACGGCATCAATACCGTGATCCCCGCCGACCAGTATGCCTCTTACCTGGCAGCCCGTGCCAATATTGCCCTGCCTGAAGAGAAATTACTTAAACTGAAGGGATACGACAAAACGGCCCTTCATCCCTCCATGACCGATATGCAGAACCTGTTCGAGCAGGGCAAACTGGGCATCATCCAGGCGGTCAGTTATCCAAAACCCAACTTCTCGCATTTTAGAGCAACCGATATCTGGATGACCGGTAGCGACAGCAACGTTTCAATGAACACCGGCTGGGCCGGGCGATTGCTGGATGAATGGTACCCGGGTTTCCCTGACAATTACCCCAGCACTTCCATGCCCGACCCGCTCGGCATACAAGTGGGTTCTGTAATCTCTTCCACTTTCCAGGGACCGGCCTTCATCATGGGACTTGCCATCAGCAACCCCAACAGCTTTTATAACCTCATCGAAGGAAAGATGGATGTTTCGGGCGATACCCGCTGGGGCGAACAACTCAATTATATCAAGGAAATGTCGGTCAAGACCGACCAGTATGCCGACGTGATCAAGAAAGCTGCCCTTAAAGTGACGAAGCAATCGGATAAATACCCGGCAGCAGGAAAGAATGCGCTGGCCGACCAGCTGAAGATCGTGGCCCGGCTGATCGGGGGGGGCCTTAAGACAAAAGTATATATGGTGAATATAGGTGGCTTCGATACCCATTCCAAACAGACGGAAGATGCAGACAAGACTACGGGTAACCATGCCAACTTACTTAAAAAGGTTTCAGAAGCGATCGGTGCATTCATGGATGACCTGGCAATACTACAGGTTCAGGACAAAGTGATGGGTATGACCTTCTCTGAATTCGGAAGAAGAATAAAAAGCAATGCGAGTGGCGGCACAGATCATGGTGCGGCAGCACCTCTCTTTTATTTCGGTCACAAAGTAAAGGGTGGCATCTTTGGCGACAACCCGCAGATTCCTGCATCCGCAACTGTAAATGACAATGTGCCCATGCAGCACGATTTTCGTTCGGTATACAGCAGTATCCTGCAGCACTGGTTCGGAATGCAGGCTTCCGATGTGGCCACCGTACTTCCCGGCAATTTTCCCGACCTGGCCATTGCTTAGAATTGATCTGAAAAGGAACAGTTCCGGTAAGGCGCTACGTGGTCTGGTTATACAGGTATGCAGTATTGCATAATGCTTTATCGTATAACCGACATCCCCCCATCCACATGAATGACTTGTCCCGTTATCCAGCCCGAACCTTCCCCCAGCAGAAAGCAGGCGGTTTCGGCTATATCCTCAGGCGTACCGATACGCTTCATTGGATGACGCTGCGCATTCGCTTCTTTCTTTTCTGCAGTATTCAATAATCCACCGGCAAGGGGGGTGTCTGTAATGGATGGGGCGATACAATTGACTCTGATCTGCGGCGCCAATTCTGCAGCCAGCGCTTTAGTTAATCCTTCTATGGCCCCTTTGGAACTCGCAACAATGCTGTGAAAATTAAAACCCGTTTGAACGGCAACTGTGGAGAACAACAGGATGGAACCATTGGCCGATTTTTTCAGGTTAGGCAATACCTGCTGAATCACCCGGACAGCCCCCAAAACCTGCAAACGGTAATCCTGTAAAAAGTCCTCAGGTTTGATCCTGGCAAAAGGCCTGAGCATGATGCTGCCCGGACAATAGGCCAGTCCATCCAATACCTCTGGAAGCGAAGCTAATGACAATTCCTCATCAAGCACGTCCAGGTAAAAATACCGGACCCTTCCACCGGGCTCTTTACTATTCTTGAAATAGGACGCATGAACATGGGCTTGCTGCCTGTCAAGTTGCTGTACGATGGCGTTCCCGATACCCGATGAACCGCCGATTATCAAATAATTTCGCATTTTTTTTAATGCAGTAACAAACAGGGAGCCAATAAGTTCAAAATGGAACAGGTGGCTTCTTCCCTTCTTTTACGCAGGTTATCGTTATCTGACAGCCATTCACTTATAATGAGTATAAGCAAGTGATTCAATGATAAAAGTCATACCTGCAGCGGAATGCACCGTCTAATTTAGCCCGGTAAAATATGACCATGCGTACCAAGCTGGACAATAAGTTTCAACATCTCTGGCATCTTATCGGTAATACCCCCATGGTGGAGATCGTATATCTCTATAAAAAGGAGGTGCGGAAGATATATGTGAAATGCGAGCATTATAACCTCACCGGCAGTATCAAGGACCGTATGGCCCTTTATATCCTGCAGCAGGCCTATCATGCCGGAAAAATAAACAGCGATCAGGTGATCGTGGAAGCTACCAGCGGGAACACGGGGATCTCCTTCAGCGCAATAGGCAAAGCCCTGGGGCATGAGGTAAAGATAATCATGCCCAACTGGCTGAGCAGGGAAAGGATAGAGATCATCCGCAGCCTCGGAGCCAATGTTATCCTGGTTTCCAAAGAGGAGGGTGGCTTTTTGGGGAGTATTGCTTTAAGTGAGCAGATGCATGCAAATAACAGCAATATTTTTTTACCCCGCCAGTTCGAGAATAAATACAATGCCATGGCACATGAAAAGACAACCGCCAGGGAAATATGGATGCAGCTGCAATTCAATGACATCACACCCGATGCCTTTGTAGCTGGTGTGGGAACGGGAGGCACCATTATGGGGGTTGGCAAATATCTTTTAACCAGGAACCCCGCTATAAAGGTTCACCCGCTTGAACCCGCCGAATCGCCAACCCTTTCCACGGGGCACAAAGTGGGTACCCACCGCATACAAGGTATCTCAGACGAATTCATACCCGCCATCGTAAAACTCGATGAGCTGGACCCCGTTATTAAAGTTTCCGACGGCGATTCCATCCTCATGGCACAGAAGCTTGCCAGGCAACTGGGGCTGGCTGTTGGCATCTCCTCAGGCGCCAATATCATCGGGGCTATACAATTGCAGAATGAACCGGGCATGTCCAAAAAGAATGTGGTGACCGTTTTCAGCGACAGCAATAAAAAATACCTCAGTACCGATCTCATGAAAGATGAACCGGTAAAGGAAGGGTATATCTCACCAGATTTGGAGTTTTTGGAATATGATGCCATCCATCGTATGTGATTAAACGGAAAATAATTGAATCGGTTAGCAATTTTCCTGTTTTTTGGGGCTGAAATGCAGCATGGAATGGTATTTATTTTTCAAAAGTGATTATTACCCTACTGGAAAACTGCCTTTGTAACCGGGATGAACAAGTAAATAATGAGTTCTTATCCAGGGTATGGGGTGCTACCTTGTTCGGGACAGGGTGCTACCATCTGTGTTAATCAACACAGATGGTAGCACCCTGACCCCTACCTGGTATACCGCAGGGCCCTTTTTGGCTGAAACGTTGACTTGTAGCACCTGTGTTTGGCAAGGTCATATATATAAGGGAGGAATGAAGGCAGTGAATGAAAGGATAAAATGGTTTAAAAATTAGTATATTTTAGCCTGAAACGCAGTAAACACTGGAAATAGTTTTTCTATATATGTATTTACATAATATATTCATGGCCTTCATTCTAACAATAATTTACGCTTATTCATAAAAAATATCTTCATCATTTTAGCCTGAAATACAGTATGTAATGGGATTATTTTTGCAAATAAGTCAATAATTTGAAAATTACCCGGCTGTTCGGTTAATTGGAAGCTGATTTTCAAAAGGAAGAATATACAATTATTATTAATTATTTTGGGCTGAAATGCAGTAATAACTGATGTTTATTTTAAAAAATATGAAATATCGGCAGTAAACAAAAAAGGGAAGTATAGATACTCCCCTTCCTCATCTTTCCGGAAGATGATATATTTTATGATCAGTTCTTCCTCTGTTCCTTCAGTACGGCCACCACCTTCCTGGCTTCCTCCATGCTGCCAGCCGGTTCGGGTTGGAAATTCCATGATGATATGCAGGATGGGGATCTCCCCAGCAGTCTAGATGTCTGAACCGGTAAGCCGCGCACCGAGGTGTTTCCAGGTCTGGAAACTGCCTCCGACATAAACGGCCGATGTTCCGATAATGGCCTCATGCGTTCCTTCTTTCAGGATCC
>JANYAL010000297.1 GCA_025361325.1 Bacteroidota bacterium | reverse complement strand
ACCTGACCCTAAGCAGGCCATGAGAAGACTGGTTCTTATTAGGAATGAATAGTGTAGTAAATGAATAAAATATAATGCCCCATTCTGCAATGCTTAAACATCCATTATACCACTGCATGCACACCGGATCCTTTACATATCTTTGTCCTTAAACCTTTTATAGTGAGGAAATTTTTAATATTATTATGTTGTGCTGGCTCTTTATTCCAGGCAAAAGGTCAAACCCTGGCTCAGATCAAAAAGATTCTGGACACCACCAGTAATCCACTGGGGTATGTGAAATTCGTTTTAAAAAAGAAATTTTATATCGATACAGTTGCCGTGGTCAGCACCCAGAATTTCCTGGGCAAAGCTGACAGTCTGGCCTACCATGGAAAAGTAGGAAAAGTTTACGGGCCATTTAAGAGGGAGAATATACTGGTGAAGATTCTGATGAAGGCACCCAATACCTTTTACCATGTAAAACACATCCTGCTGGATACCGCTGTTTTCAGTTCTCACTTTGCGGAAGGTCTTGCCGATTCCATAATACTAAAGATACGGACGGGCAGGTCAGATTTCGCAACTATGGCATCGACCTACAGTGCGGACCATGAATCTGCAACAAAAGGCGGAGATCTTGGTTGGTTCGTGAAGGGAGTGATGCTGAAACAACTCGACAATGAAATGACGAAACACAGGAAAGGGGAATTGTTCAAAGTTTGGTCGCACGCGGGTCTTCACATTGTACAGATCGCTGATGATCCAAAACAGGATACCGGCTATGCCCTGTTACTGAGGGTGCTTTTATAAAGGAACTGAAATGAAAGTTGGAATTAGGAGAAACCCTATCACCCAGCCACTGCGGAAGCATCATTTTTCTGATTGTTCACAGAACCATTGCAATGCCAGTGCATAACCCTTCAGGCCCAGGCCGCTGATCACACCTTTTGCCTTGCCTGATACATAGGATAGTTTACGGAAATCTTCCCTGGAAAAGATATTGGTAATGTGTACTTCAATGACTGGGGTTGTCACTGCTGCAATGGCATCGCCGATCGCCACCGATGTATGCGTATATCCGCCGGGGTTCAGGATAATACCATCCGCAGAAAATCCTTCCCGTTGGATGGCATCGATCAGTTCGCCCTCCACATTGCTTTGAAAATAGGCAAGTTCAACCTGCGGGTGATCCTGTTGCAGTTCCTGCAGGAATGATTCGAACGACTGATGGCCATATTTATCCGGCTCACGCTTTCCCAGGAGATTTAGGTTAGGTCCGTTGATGATTGCAATCCTCATGATGCGAATTATACGAATTAATCTGAATTGAATGAATTATACCAGAAATTAACGGATCCTGTTCATGTGATACGTTCAGTTTTTCCTGACCATGTCCATGAATTCATCAAACAGGTACCTGCTATCATGGGGCCCTGGTGTTGCTTCAGGGTGGTATTGAACGGAAAAGGCAGGTCTGTCAAGTATGCGAATCCCTTCGATGCTGTCATCATTCAAGTTAATATGTGTAATTTCCATATTTGCATTTTGCCTGACCATATCAGGATCAATACCAAAACCGTGATTCTGTGTGGTGATCTCGCATTTACCACTGATAATATTCTTTACCGGGTGGTTCAATCCCCGGTGTCCATGGTGCATTTTAAAAGTGGAGATACCATTGGCCAATGCAAGCAATTGGTGCCCAAGGCAGATGCCAAACAGGGGCTTACGGGTCAACAGGATCTTTTTTACGGTATCAACGGCATAAGTCATGGGTGCAGGATCGCCGGGTCCGTTGCTTATGAAATAACCGCTGGGACTGAATTCCTGCAATTCCTCATAGGTGGTGCGGGCGTTATGCACTTTTACATAGGCCCCTCTTTCAACCAGGCAATGAAGAATATTCTTCTTGATACCGAAATCAAGTACAGCAATACGGACCGGGCTTTTTTCATCACCCATGAAATATGATCTTTCTGTGCTTACCGATGAAGCCAGTTCTAGACCATCCATGGAAGGAACTTTTTCAAGCGCGGCCCTTAATTCAGCCACGTTGTTCGTTCCGGATGATACGATGCAGTTCATAGCTCCTTCTTTGCGTATATGCGTAACCAATGCCCGGGTGTCGATGCCATCGATGGCCACTACCTGCTGGACCTCGAAATAATCCTGCAGGGAGGTGTCGGCCAGAAAACGGCTGTACTTTTCGGTAAGGTTACGTCCGATTACTGCTTTTACTTTGACGCTATCACTTTCCACATCTGCGGCCTTTACTCCGTAATTTCCGATATGCACATTGTTCATGATGAGCACCTGGCCATAATAGCTGGGATCCGTGAATACTTCCTGGTAACCAGTCATGCCGGTATTGAAACATATCTCTCCGGTCGCCGTACCGATCTTGCCAAAGGCGTGGCCCTGCATGACGGTTCCGTCTGCCAGGATCAATACCGCGGGTGTTTGGGGAAGGGGCATGTGTTAAAGGTTTTGCAAAGAAAGTGATTCAATTTAATATACAGCAAATAAAATTTTTCACATCCGGGGGGAGTAAAGAATTGATTTGATAAAAAAAGGATGCATAAAAAACTCCGGTTTTGTACCGGAGCCTTTTAGTAAACAGTTAGTTTTTTCCCCTTTGCGGGGGATGATGATCTATTTAGAAGCTTTGGATTTCTTCAAAGGGGGAACTACTTCCACCTTATTATCTGTAGCCTGCTCAATTTCCGGTGTCGCAGCCTCTGTGTTTGCGGTGTCCGTCGCTTTTTTCCTGGAGCCTCCTCCTGCACGCCTTGTCTTCTTGGCCGTTTC
The DNA here is from genome assembly GCA_025361325.1 of Bacteroidota bacterium. Lineage (GTDB taxonomy): Bacteria > Bacteroidota > Bacteroidia > Chitinophagales > Chitinophagaceae > Ferruginibacter. The sequence continues at coordinate 3,246 of JANYAL010000297.1, read as the reverse complement.
AGTGGCTTTAGCTGTTCCTTTACCGTATATTTCATTGAAATCGACCAGTTCTATCATGGCTATCTCTGCATTATCTCCGATCCTGGCTCCCAGTTTGATGATGCGGGTATAACCGCCCGGCCTGGCAGCGATCTTCGGGGCAACTACAGTGAATAACTCCTTGACCGCATCCTTGTCGTTCAGGTAACTGAACACAATACGGTGATTATGCATGATGGCCTCTTTACTTGATGTATTCTTTGTTTTGGTAAGCAGTGGCTCAATATACGTGCGTAGGGCCTTGGCCTTGGCGAGTGTGGTGGTGATCCTTTTGTGGGTGATGAGCTGGCAGCCTAAATTCATGAGGAGCGCTTTCCGGTGAGAAGCGGTCCTGCTCAGGTTATTGTTCTTGTTTCCGTGACGCATGACTTTTGGTTTTATTTCTTCTGTACCGTGTCAGGAATTACAGAATACTTGTTTATAAAAAATTCAAACTATTGGTCTCTTCAATATTTTCCTTTCAGGGGACAGCAGGAAGGAGTTATTCATCATCCAGTTTCAGCTTGCTCAGGTCCATACCAAAGCTCAATCCCCTTTCATGCAATACCTGTTCAATCTCGCTCAGGGATTTCTGTCCGAAGTTCCTGAATTTCATCAGGTCTTCCTGTTCATACTGCACCAATTCGCTAAGTGAATTGATCTTCGCGGCTTTCAGGCAATTAAATGCACGAACAGAAAGATCCAGATCTTCGAGCGGTGTTTTAAGAATTTTACGAAGCTGCAGCGTCTGTTCATCTACCAGATCTTCTTTCTTCTCTTCCTTATTGTCGAACGTGATATTTTCATCCGTGATGATCATCAGGTGTTGTATCAGGATGCGGCTGGCTTGTTTAACCGCTTCCTCTGGATGTATCGTCCCGTCGGTGATCACATCTATAATCAGTTTCTCAAAATCGGTCCTTTGCTCAACACGGGTGTTCTCAATTGAATATTTCACATTCTTGATGGGCGTATAGATGGCGTCAACAGGAATATACCCAAAATGTGAGCTTTTTTCCTTGTTTTCTTCGGCAGGAACGTATCCGCGGCCTTTGCCGATAGTGATCTCCATATCCAGTTTGGCACTGGTGTCCATGGTGCAGATCAGAAGTTCAGGGTTCATCACTTCAAAGGAAGGGGATGCATCGCCAATCATTCCGGCCGTGAACTCAGACTTGTTTTTAATAGATATGTTCAGCTTTTCCAGGGCTACTTCATGATCGACTTTCTTTTTGATACGAACCTGTTTTAAGTTCAGGATAATCTCCGTAACATCTTCGGTGATTCCTTTCAGTGTTGCAAACTCATGGTCAGCACCGGCGATATTGATACCGATGATAGCATACCCTTCCAGCGAATTCAGCAATACCCTGCGTAAGGAATTGCCAATCGTGACACCATATCCGGGTTCCAGCGGGCGGAATTCGAACTGTGCCTCAAATTCTGTTGCTTTCTGAAGAACTATCTTATCGGGTTTTACGAAATTTAAGATTGCCATATTAAAATATTAGTTATTAATAATTAATTCGTGTCGGGAAAATTACTTGGAATACAATTCCACGATCAATTGTTCCTTGATATTTTCGGGTACGCTTTCCCTTTCCGGGTATGCAATGAACGTGCCTTTTACTTCACCTTCATTCCATTCGAGCCAGTTGAACTTAGCATTCTTGCCACGCAGGTTACCACTGATAGCGACATTGGCGGCACTCTTGTTCTTTAACCCAATCACATCACCGGGTGAACAACTATAGGAGGGTATATTCACCACTTCGCCGTTAACCGTGATATGTTTGTGGGATACCAGCTGCCGGGCGGCCTGTCTGCTGGGCGCAATTCCCAGTCGGAATACAGTATTGTCCAGACGAGCTTCCAGTAGTTTGATGAGGTTCTCACCGGTCACCCCCTTGCGGCGTGCGGCTTCATCAAATGTTTTACGGAACTGTTTCTCCAGGAGTCCATAGGTGTATTTTGCTTTTTGTTTCTCACGCAATTGCAAGGCGTACTCACCGAGTGTCTTACGTTTGCGGGTTGCTCCATGCATACCTGGAGGGTTGCTGTTTTTGGTGAGCCATTTACCATTTCCGGTGATCGGTTCTCCGAAGATCCTGGAGATTTTTGTTTTGGGGCCAGTGTAACGTGCCATAAGTATAGTAGTGGTCTTTTAGTGTCGGTGCATCATTATAAAGACCTTTTAAAATGAATGGTGCACCCAGTTATAAATTTCTTAAGTATTGTATACTGTTGATTACAGGTTTAAAAAATACTTCAATTCAGCAGGATACCTGAAACAGGAAGAGATATTAAACTTTAAATCTAACAAAGTAAATAATTAAACTCTTCTTTTCTTCGGAGGCCTGCACCCATTATGCGGTAACGGGGTAACATCTTTGATCATGGCTATCTCGATCCCGTTCTGGGAAAGGGAGCGAATAGCGCCTTCGCGTCCGGAACCGGGGCCTTTTACATAAACATCCACTCTTTTTAGCCCTGCATCCAAAGCTGTTTTGGCTGCATCAGCAGCTGCCATCTGTGCTGCATACGGAGTGTTCTTCTTGGAGCCTTTGAAGCCCATCTTACCGGCTGAAGACCAGGAAATGACCTGGCCCTGCTTGTTGGTTAGACTGATGATGATGTTGTTGAAACTTGCTGTTACGTGCGCGTCTCCGTAAATGTCAACCTTTACAACTCTCTTTTTTGCAGCTGCTTTAGCGCTTTGTGCTTTTGCCATAATTGCTTTAGATAGGTAATCTTTAAAATTTTATCCCAGTGTTCATTGGGCTGAACCAACCCTCCTGCCGACTTCCCGCTATCTGGTGCTGATTCTTACTACGAAGTCATTATTAATCTGTTTATTTACACATCTACTTATACTTATTTCTTGGCCACTTTCTTCTTACCGGCAACGGTCTTGCGTTTTCCTTTCCGCGTACGGCTGTTAGTACGGGTACGTTGGCCGCGAACTGGCAAGCCCTTACGGTGGCGTAATCCGCGGTAACAAGCGATATCCAGTAAGCGTTTGATGTTCATTTGGGTTTCGCTTCGTAAAGCACCTTCTGTTTTGAATTCACCGCTGATTACATTACGGATGGCGGTCTGCTCCTCATCATTCCACTGGTTTACTTTCTTGGCAAAGTCTACATTTGCTTTAGTGAGAATGTATTTGGCGGTGGAACGTCCGATACCGTAGATATAAGTAAGACCTACTTCACCCCTTTTGTTATTTGG
>JANYAL010000293.1 GCA_025361325.1 Bacteroidota bacterium | reverse complement strand
CTTGAGGATAATAAGTTGAAACTTGAAGGTTGTAGTCTTGATAACTATTCCTTCTGGATGGGTTTCATAATTCATAGTTGAATGATAAGCTTAAATTATAAAAAGAAACGTCCCGGTTATACCGGGACGTTTCTTTTTATAAAGAAGATATTGATTTATTAGAAGTTAAGCCTCAGGCCAAGCTGGCTGATCCACCTGTTGGCATAAGCCGGTGTAGCCGTATTATTGAAATTATAAGGCGTGGTGATAGTTGGATTGAATTTGTACTGCGGGGTAAGGTTGGATGCACTCACATAACCTGCGAAACTGATAAGGCTGAACTGGTCATTGCTGGCAAAATAAGACCGGCCCCAATCCCTGTTGATCAGGTTGCCCAGGTTGTACACATCCCAGCTTAGCTGGAAACTATAGGTCTGTTTGCCTAATTTCAAATTGAAATCCTGCAGCACTTTCAGATCCAGGTTGTTCGTATAAGGTAAACGGCCGCCATTCCTGTCGGCAAACTGACCACGGTGTTTGCTGAGGTATTTGTCATTCTGGAAATATGCTTCCAGGGCATCTTTCTGTTGCTGGGGTGTATACGTTGTGGTTCCTACAGTATTGCTTAAAAATGTCTGGTTCTGAAGTTCCGTTGCGGTTGGGATATAGATAAGATCATTTCCGCCGCTGGTACCATCATCTCTAACCATACTGTTGCTTCCATATACATAACTGAAAGGCGTTCCGCTTTGACCAATAAATGCAAGTCCGATGGTAGTGGCCATTTTCCCTTTCAGGTACGTGAATTTTTTACTGATCGTTGCAAGTATCCGGTGTCCCTGGTCAAAATCAGAAGGTCCCCTGCCTTCAAAATTACGTCCGTTAACCGTTTGAATGAAACGCCATTGGCTCAGGTTTACGGAACTGGTGCCCTCATTGATCACTTGTGAATTGCCATAGGTATAGAATGCAGAGAAGCTGAACCCTTTTTTGGTCCTTTTTTCAAGACCCAGGTTGAAATTGTATGCAAAGCCCCTGTCGCCGTTATTGTTGGTGACCAGTATAGCATTGTCATACGGGTTTGATCCCGTTCCATTATTTGTAATGGGAATAGATGAGGTTGATGATCCTGAAACTCCGTATACGTTACGCGAACCAGGTCCTACGGAAGTACCAATCGGAGGTAAGATGTTGATATTGTAATAATAAATCTCATTCAGATTCTTAGTGAACAGCGCCTCAAAGGTACCCGTCCAGCCATTGCCGAAATTCTTGTCAATTGCCATTGAAGTCCTTAAGATCTTAGGCATTTTGAAATCCTTGGTCAGGAGATTAAGTGGCCCTTTGGTAAATCCCTGGTTCACCTGACTGGGGGTCCATACACTTCCTACAACATCCGCAGGGTTCCACCTGAACCTGATCAGATTCAGGGCAGCAGAAGTGGCAGTATAGCCGCCCACATAATATCCGTTGTTATTATAAGTACCACCAGGCCAAACAAGCGGCATACGACCGGTGAATACGCCTAAACCTCCACGTACCGTGATCGATTCATCCGGTATCTTGTAGGTAAATCCAATACGGGGGGCCAGTGATATAGGTAAATTAGGACGCTGGCCTGAACGTGCTCCTTTCAGGTCATAATATTTTGAGAACTGTACCAGGGCACTGTCATTGGTATACTGATCTGTGTACGGTACAGTGATGAAGTTCCATTTATCTGCACGCAAACCCAGGTTAAGGGTCAGGTCATTTCCAACCTTGATCTCATCATTAATAAAAAAGGCCAGTTTTGCAGCAGTGAAATTGGCCGCAGCAGCAGTATTGTCATTCAAAAACTTGTCAGTGTTTGGAAAGCCGAGCTGATAGGAAGTGGGGCTAACATTATTGGCCAGGAATTTCTGAACACCGGTGGCTCCGCCATTGGTGGAACTATAGGAATAGTTGCCAAAGGTATTCTGGATGAACACGTTCAGATCCTTGAACCGCTCATAATCCACACCCAGAGTGAAGGAATGGTTACCGATATTTACTTTAAGGTTGTCCACAATACCCAGGTTCTTTTGAACCAGGAGATTTTGGGTAGAACTGTTATCCGGACCAAAAGTGATGGTTCCGCTACCATCGTTCAGGGAAACACGGGGAAAAGGATCGCCGGTAATACCCCTGTCATCATCTACATCTGAATAGGATAGGAGTAATTTGTTGCTGATATTCCTGGCAAGTTTACTCTTTAACTCACCGGAATATGTTTTGGTAGTGCTGGGGAAATACACCGCACCATTACTGAAATTGATTGAAGTTGATGAACTGAGGCTCGGACTCACAGACACCAATTTATTGTAGCGGTAACTGGCTGTAAACTGGTTTCTCTCATTGATATTCCAGTCTACCTTGGCAGATAAGCGGTCTGCACTCAGTTTCCTGGTTGTATTCAGCCAATCGCCTACATTATAGGAAAATGTATTCTTCACATAATCTATAAAAGACTGCACGCCGGCTGTTGTATTGGTATTCCCCTTATAGGTGGAAAAATCAAAGGTCTGGGGGGTCTGGTCCCTTTGTTGTTCCCAGCTTACAAAGTAGAAAAGTTTGTTCTTGATGATCGGACCACCCAAACGGGCTCCATAGGTCTTATTTGAAAAAGCAGGGAAACGCTGTGCGGTATCCCTTCCCTGTAAAGGATTCTTGCCAGCCAGTTTTTCATTGCGGAAGAAATAATAGACAGAGCCTTCCAAATTATTTGTACCACTCCGGGTAACAGCATTGATACCACCACCGGTAAAGTTGCCAACAGAAGCATCATAGGGGGAAATAACTACCTGGAACTGGTCGATGGCA
>JANYAL010000281.1 GCA_025361325.1 Bacteroidota bacterium | reverse complement strand
ACGGAGGCTGCGTGCTGGAAGTGAATGCGGCCCCTGGATTCCGCATGCACATCGACCCCTCTCACGGACTTCCGCGCAATGTGGCGGAACCGGTTGTAGACATGCTTTTCCCAAAAGGCAGTTCAGGTACCATACCCATCATCGCGATCACCGGCACCAACGGTAAGACCACCACCACGCGGCTTACCGCGCATATAGCAAAGACCGCGGGGTATAAAGTAGGCTATACCACCAGTGATGGGGTCTATATCCAAAACCAAATGATGATGAAGGGAGATTGTACCGGACCCCTGTCGTCACAATTTGTATTGAAGGACCCGACTGTGGATTTCGCCGTACTGGAATGTGCAAGAGGAGGTATCCTGAAGAACGGACTTGCTTTTCAAAATTGTGATGTGGCGATTGTAACCAATATCAGTGCGGACCATATAGGGCTAGGCGGTATAGATTCCATGGAACAGATGGCCAAGGTAAAGAGCGTAGTACCTGAAACGGTATTCAAACATGGATATACTATTCTGAATGCAGACGATGACCTGGTGTACCAGATGCGTCAAAACCTATCCTGCAATATTGCCCTGTTCAGTATGCATGAAAATAACCCACGCATCGTTGAACATTGCCGTGGGGGTGGCTATGCCTCCGTACTGGAGAATGGCTACTTAACCATCATGAAAGGAACCTGGAAGATCAGGGTGATAAAAGTAACGGAAGTGCCGGTAACCTATGGCGGCAAGGCATTACATAATATCATGAACTGCCTGCCAGCGTTATTGAGTACTTATTTTTGGAGGAATATTGGCATCGAGGACATCAAACTGGCCCTGCAGACATTTGTGCCATCGGCTGCGCAAGCGCCCGGAAGGCTGAATATGTTCCAGTTCAAACAATTCAAATTCCTGGTGGATTTTGCACACAACCCTGCCGGGCTGGAACTGTTGTGCGACTTTATTAGCAAGCTGGACGGCGAGCCTAAAGTGGGCATCATCAGTGGTACCGGCGACAGGCGCGATGAAGACATCCGTGAACTGGGAAAGATCTCGGCCAGGTATTTCGACGAGATCATCATCCGCTGCGACAAGAACCTCCGTGGACGTACAGCCGAAGAGATCGTTAACCTGCTCGTGGAAGGCATTGAGGAGAGCAGGATAAAGGATATACCCATAACCATCATATACAATGAGAAGGATGCTATCATGCATGCATATGATACAGCTAAACCGGGTTCACTGATCACCATCATGTGCGATGTGGTGGCTGAAGCGCTCGACCTGATTAAAGGGTTAAAAGAGAAAGAGGATGCATCCTGAGATATGAGCTATGAACTGCTATTTTTGAGCCAGACCCTTACTAATTGAAAGATATTCAGGAATTGGAATCACTATCCTATTCATGCTTTCAGGGCAGTACAGTCAGGTCATTAACAATACCGTGCTCGCAGTTCACAGCTACCTTATAAAAAACCATCCTGCAAACACCATATACTCTGCAAAGAAGAATCCCCAGAAGCGCAGATAAAATGCTACAATCGACTTCTTGTCATCCTGCTTCACCATGGCAAGATTCAGCAGGAACAGTATGAATAATACAGCATGGCAGATGACCAGGTACAACCGGTTGTTCACGGCATACCCATAACTCCATATCAACACATAGACATAAGCCAAACTGACCAGAACCATTCCGCCCCGCAGGGCCGTACGCCCGGAATACAGGATGGCCAGTGTTTTAATTTGAAAGGCCTGGTCTCCGGTTGTATCCGGCAGGTCCTTGAACCAGGCGATGGCAATGCTGAATGCCATGATGAATACAGCCAGGCAATATATATATCCGGGCAACATGTAGTAACCATTAATGGCTTTCTGAAAATGCAGGAAGATGCCCAGATTCACTAGCAGTCCCCTGACCAGGGTGATAGCCAGTGCTGCAGGGAGGTGATGCTGTTTAAGGTACAGCGGAGGTAGCGAATAGGCCATACCTATAAGCAGTATGACAATAATGAGCAAAAAAAAGAAGAGGGATGCCAGCCAGGCAAAGAACAGACTGGTTACCAGTGCTGCATAAATGATAGCCAGAGCTTGCCTGCGCGACAGTGTGCCGGCTGCTAAAGGCAGGTATGGTTTATTGATCCGGTCCATTTCCACATCTGCAACCTGGTTAACGCCGACAATAAAGATATTGCAGGCCAGCGCGGATATCAATGTTACGGCATATAAGAACAAATGAGTGCCGATCCCTGTGCCCCTGCATGCCATGATATACAATGCAGTGATGCTGCAGAAAGATCCGATCATGGTATGCGGCCTGCTGAACTGCCAGAATATATTAAATGATCTCATGTTGTTTCCGGTTGGCCTTGCAGGTAAACCAGGCCACCGCTAGGGTTCTTTATTTTGTTGATGACGATTGCATAGCCCGGAACGGCCCTTGTTTTCAAAAGCTCCCGGTATTTGCTTACACGCTTAGAACGAATCACCGAAATGATTCCATCATATAAAATGGTAAACAAATTTACCGGTATGATATAGGTAAAGCATAAGCGTAGCAGGGAAAAAGGGCGGACAAATGGCATGAGTAACAATTGACCAACAGTTGTTGCCAGGATTACATTGATAAAAGAAAGCACCCCCGGTTCCAGGATCTCTGCAAAAAGAAATGTGCTCCCCGATGCCGCCATTTTATCGATGATATGTTCCTGTTCTGCATCAGAAAAATGATGAAATGCGTTGAACATGGTATAACATACGCCCTGGTGGGGTTCCAACGGTAATATATCTGTAGCTTCTTTCAGGTAAGCCAATCTTGCTGTGTATGGAAATTGTGCAGGCGGGAATTTATCAGATAATATCATACTATCTGCTCCTGTGAGTTGCCTTTGCATATACATTGCAGTCAAGCCACTCCCGGAACAAAGGTCCTGGATACGGGTGGTTTTGGTTGCATGCATCAATTTCTGCAAGACCGGGAGTAATGGCCTGTAAAGATGGAACCAGCAAGCGATACTTCCGATAAAATCACCCTGAAAACGACGTAAGACTTGGGGAAACCAATTATAATCTTCCAGTTCTTTGATCATGGTGTACATTACAGGTCTAACGGGTTGTAATATACAATGTATTTATCGCAACATGACTGGCACAGCGGCATACTGGCCATGCTGATCATTGCATTAACCGTAGCGGGAATTGAATGGTCGGTCAGAAAAAGGTTTTTCAATAAGATCCTTGGCAGGAAAATATTGCATTTCGCTGCAATCAGTACCTGCGGCTATGCCATTGAGGTATTTGAAGACAAAAAGATACTTGCGTATATTTTCCTCGTCTTCTTTTTCCTGTTGCTGTGGGTGGTCAGAATGGGATGGATGCAAATACAGGAGAAAAGGACCTATGGTATTGCTTTATTCCCGCTTGCTTTCAGTTTGTTATTGCTGGTGCCCGTATTCCCGGTAGGTGTCATTGTTTTTTCTGTGCTGACACTATCCATCTGTGATGCTGCGGCGGGACTTACCGGAGAATTTTACGGCAAAAACAAAATACCCTTCCTCTTTGAAATAAAATCATGGGCTGGCTTCTTTGCCTTTTATGCTAGTTGCTTTTTTCTGTGCCTTTCCTATTTCCATTTTTTTTCCGTTACCGGGATTCTTTATTGTGCCATTATTGCCCTGCTTGCTGCCCTGACCGAATTATTTTCCTACAAGGGAAGTGATAACCTGACAGTTCCTTTGATCACAGCATTATGGACATACCTGGTACTACAGTTCACCCCCGATCATTTGTATATTTTATACGGGGTGGGAATTTCACTCATTATACTGGCTTATTTTGCCATACAACGGAATTGGCTTACCACGAGTGGTGCTACTGCTGCGGTGTGGCTTGGACTGTTACTTTACGGTACGGGCGGATTTGCTGCTTTTGTTGCCCCGGTATTATTCCTGGTATGCGGCAGCCTTTTATCAAAACTGAATAAACATCCCGGAGAAAAAAACGGAAGGAACGGTATACAGGTATTTGCCAACGGAATGATCGGACTGGTCTGTTTCATCATATTTAAACTAACCAATTACCCGGTCTTCCGGGCTGCTGCATTATTGTCGTTCTGCACCAGTATGAGCGATAGTGTGAGTTCCGAGTCGGGGATGTACCTGAAAGGAATTACCATTGATATTTTATCACTCAAAAGGACCAGTCCGGGATTATCAGGCGGGATATCACTGGCGGGTACAATTTTC